>NZ_RCWF01000010.1 GCF_003667345.1 Poseidonibacter antarcticus | reverse complement strand
TCTAATTCGTTTTCACAAATTTCGAATACTTCTGCATCTGCTTCTTTTAGGTTTGCGTTTGATATATAGTTCATTTTGTAGTCCTTATTTTTTATCTAAATCATCAAGAAGATTGATTTCTTGAGCGATTGGTTTCATTGCTGGGAAAAGTAATACATCTCTTATTGAATGTTGGTTTGTAAGCATCATTACTAATCTATCAATACCAATACCTTGACCTGCTGTTGGAGCCATACCATAAGATAAAGCATTTACAAAATCTTCATCCATTTCATGTGCTTCATCATCACCACCTGACTCTTTTGCTGCCATTTGTCCTTCAAATCTTTTAAGTTGATCAATTGGATCATTAAGCTCAGAGAATGCATTTGCTATTTCTTTTCCTGCTATAAATAATTCAAATCTATCCGTTAAATGTGGTTTATCATCACTTCTTCGTGCAAGTGGTGAAATCTCAACTGGATATTCAGTAATAAAAGTAGGGTCTATTAATTTTTCTTCAACATATTCATCAAATAATTCACCTTGAAGTTGACCTAAGTTCATTTTTTCATTTACATCAACATTTGCAGCTTTTAAATATGCAATAATTTTTTCTTTATCCTCTGTAATATCAGCAGGAACTCCACCAATTGAAGTTAAAGATTGAATTAAAGGAATTTCAGTGAAATTATCAAAATTAATTTTTAAATCACCATAAGGTAGTATTGTTGGTAATTCTAGGTGCTCAAATAAATATTCAAAATACTCTTTTGTAAGTTCTATTAAATCTTTATATGTTTTATAAGCCCAATAAAATTCAATTGAAGTAAATTCAGGATTATGAGTAGCATCCATTCCTTCATTTCTAAAACATCTATTGATTTCAAACACAGCTTCAAATCCACCAACAATACATCTTTTTAGATATAACTCAGGTGCAATTCTTAAGAATCTATCAACACCTAAAGAATTATGATGAGTAGTAAATGGTTTAGCATTTGCTCCACCTGCAATTGGGTGCATCATTGGAGTTTCAACTTCTAAAAAGCCTTTATTTTCAAAGAATCTTCTTGTTAATGAAATTACTCTTGATCTAATATGGAAAGTCTTACGAACTTCACTATTCATAATTAAATCTAAATATCTCTGTCTATATCTAAGTTCTTTATCTTGAATTCCATGATATTTTTCAGGTAATGGTGAAATTGATTTAGTTAAAATTTTTAAACCATCAACATGTAATGAAAGTTCACCTTTGCCTGTAACAAATGGAAATCCAGATACTTCAATAATATCACCAACTTCTACAGTTTTTTTGAAAGTTTCATTATAAAAACCTTCAGGTAGATTATCTCTACTTACATATATTTGTAAAAGACCTGATTCATCTTCAATTTTTAAGAAAGAGGCTTTTCCCATAAGTCTGAAGAATTTAATTCTTCCAGCTACTGTATAGTTTCTTTTTTCATCTCTTTTATCTTCTATTTGAAAAATATCACTATTAACATTGATAAATTTTCCAATTGTTGTGTTTCTTGAACATTCATTTGAATAAGGATTAATCCCTGCTTCTCTTAATTTCTCTGCTTTTTCTATTCTTTGTTGTATATATTTATTTTCGAACAATGTAAGATTCCTTTATTTATTTTCTTCTGTTTTATTTACTATGCTTTGTAATTTTTCTTTTACTGTATTAATTTGTTCTTCTGTTATATTTTTGGTATTTGAAACTGAATCTTCAACTTCTTTTACTACTTCTTCTTGAACAGATTTTTTAACATCATTTATAGTGTTTTCTACGCTATTTGAAATTTCTTTTTTAGTTTCTTTAATATTATTTTTAATCTCTTTTACAGAAGAATTCTCACCAGAACTAGCTTTCTTTGCACTATCTACAACAGTATCAACAGTTTTCTCAATATTTGTAGTAATTGAACTTGTGTCAAGTTTAATAATATAAGAACCAACACTTATTAAATGAGGGATAACCATAGAATTTGAAGTTTTATCATCAATTGCTTTTTTGAAAGATTGTACTTGATATAAAGCATAAGCAATAACTGAAAAAATTAAAAACACTTTTGCAGCACCAAATATAAATCCAAAAATTCTATCAAATACACCCAATCCACTAGCTGAGAATATTTTACTAACAATTATTCCTAATACGTAAACAATAAGCCAAAAACCAATTAAGCCAACAATAAAACCAATTAAATTAATCGTAGTTTGGTTTTCAAGTGCTAAAAATGGTGCTATTAAATTACCAATATCAGCTGCTGTTCTTGATGCTACAAAAATTGCACCAATAATTCCAATAATTCCAAAAACTTCTTTTATTAAGCCTCTAAATAGTCCTTTAAGTCCTAGAATTAGCGTAATACCAATTATTACTATATCAAAAATATTAAGATCCTGCATAGATTTCCTTTGTATAATATGCGCCATTGTAGCGAATATTTTCAAAATAGAACTTTAATTAAAATCTATAATAAAGTTAGCACCTTTATATTTTTTATTTTTAAGTGTAAAAGTGTCATTTTTTACATAAACTTTATAAGACATATGATTTACAAAAAGTTCATGAACTATATAAAGACCAAGTCCTACACCAAAAGATTGGTGTTTTGTAGTAAAATATGGCAGGAATATTTTTTCAATATTTTTTTCTTCGATACCTTCTGCTGAATCTTTTATTTGTAAAATTTTATTTTTTAATTCAATAATAATAAATCTATTTTTTGGATCTTTTTTATTTTTAAGTGCATAAACTGAATTATCTATAATATTAAATATTGCTTGTCCAAAATCATTTTTACTACAATTTAGTAAAAAATCATTATCATAAGTAAAAGTACAAATGATATTATTTTCTTTAAATATTGAATCAAGAAAATTAATTGTATCGTTTATTGATTCCACCATCGAAATATTATTTATATTGTCATCTTTATTAAAAAAAGTTGTAAAATTTTCAATAGTATTTGAAAGTTTCTTTGTATTATAAATTATTGAATCACAAGAATTATTAAACTCCTCATCACTTAGGATCTTCATTTGTTTTTGTAGTTTTATTCCACTAGCAATTGTACTTATAATACTTAGTGGTTGTCTCCATTGATGAGCAATATTTTTTAAAGTATCTGCAATAGCTGCAATTTTTGATTGTTGATAAAGAAATCTATCTTTTTCTTTATCTTTTTGTATTTTTAGAATTTCTTGTGTTATATCAGTAAATGTAGCAATAATATAATTCTCTGAAGTGATTTTTGAAGTTTTTAAAGAAAAATATCTTAATTCATCTTTAGAGTTTTTCATTACAACTCTAAAATTTTTATCTTTGTTTTCAAAAACATACTCAGCCCAATTATTCCCATTATAATCTTTTTTTATTATATATAATTCATCATTCATATCTATAAATAAATCACAAATACATGTATGAATTTTTTTAAAATCTTCAAGAGTCTTTGTCTTAGTAAAAAATTCAAAGAATTTTTTATTTATATCAATTATTTTATCTCCATTAGTTATTACAATAATACTAGATTGAGAATCTAAAATTGATTGTTTCTTTTGCTCTTGAAATTTAATACCTTTTAAATGTTTAGAATATAAATAAATTAAAAATGAGAAAAATATTATGATTAAAGCAATTATCAATGTCATTATAGTTTGAATTTTAAATGACTCAACAAGATGTAAATCAATATTTTTTAAATCCATAAAATTTATAATATAAGCAAGTGTTTTTTTGTTTTTATCATATAAAGTATACTTAGAAATCAAGTAATCATCTTTAATAATATACTTAGGAATATGTACTATATTTTCTATGCCATTTTGTTTTATATAATTTACTAGTTTAATATTTGCATTTTTATTTGCGATATAATAATCATCAATAAAAATATTAGTATAAGGGTATTTTAATATATTTTTATATTTTTTATCTGTAATTACAAGTGAATTGATATTATTTTGTTTTAAATCTTTAGTAATCGAATTAAAATGAGTTATTATTTCTAATGCACCAAGAAAATTATGACTATAATCATATATAGGAGTTCTAGCTTTTAATGTTAAACCAAAAAGAGCAACACTTATTGAAGTTGAAATTTTTTTATTTTTAAGAGTTTTTCTTAAATCTTCTCTAAATAATAAATTATCACCTTTTTTATCTGTCCAAGAACGATAAATACTTTTAGCATTTTTATCTACTACTTGAATCCAAACATCTTGATATTTGGAATATTCTTTTATTTGATTGATTAATTTTTCATAATCTAATTTTTTATAATCTTTTTTTTGCATAAAATTATATAAATTATCATCTTTTGCTAAAGCTAAGGCAATAGCTAGTGTGGTATTTTGTTTATCTATTATAAGATTTTGAGTTATTTTTGTGATGTTTGAATGTACTGAGTTATAAACTGATTTTAATAAATCTTCTTGTTTATTTAAAATATAATAATAAGAACTAAAAACAATTGATGTTGTTAAAATTAAAAATAACAATATAATGATTGAAATATCTTTTTTTGAATTCATTTACTAACTTTTAGTCTTTTTAATAAAATTTTATCTTATTATATCTAATCTTTTCTTTTTATTAATTTTGTGCTAGAATCCTGACATGATAAAAAGATACCCAACAAAACAAATATTCGTAGGAAATGTACCAGTTGGTGGCGATGCCCCAATTCCTGTACAATCAATGTGTTTTACAAAAACATCTGATATTGAAGCTACTGTTGAACAAATAAGAGCTTTACATTTTGCAGGTGCTGATATTGTAAGACTGGCTGTGCCAAATAAAGAAGCTGCTTTGGCATTAAAAGAGATAAAAAAACAAGTAGATTTACCAATAGTTGCAGATATTCACTTTCATTATAAGTTAGCTCTTATTGCAGCTGAGTCTGTAGATTGTATTAGAATTAATCCAGGAAATATTGGAGATAGAAAAAGAGTTGCAGAAGTAGTACGTGCTTGTAAAGAAAGAAGTCTACCAATTAGAATTGGTGTAAATTCAGGTTCACTAGAAAAACAATTTGAAGATAAATACGGACAAACACCAAAAGGTATGGTAGCATCGGCTGATTATAATATAAAATATTTAGAAGATTTAGATTTTACAGATTTAAAAGTATCATTAAAAGCCTCTGATGTTCAAAGAACAGTAGAAGCGTATAGAACTTTAAGACCTATGAATAATTATGCTTTTCATCTTGGAGTTACAGAAGCTGGAACACAATTTCACTCAACTATTAAATCATCAATTGCCTTAGGTTCATTATTACTAGATGGAATTGGAGATACTTTAAGAGTTTCAATGACAGGCGAATTAGAAAAAGAAATTGAAGTAGGAAAAGCTATTTTAAAAGATGTTGGAATTGCAAAAGAAGGATTAAATATTATTTCTTGTCCGACTTGTGGAAGAATTGAAGCTGATTTAGTAAAAGCAGTTGCAGAAGTTGAAAAAAGAACAAAACATATAAAAACATCACTTGATGTATCTGTTATGGGATGTGTTGTAAATGCAATAGGTGAAGCAAAATCAGCAGATGTTGCAATAGCATTTGGAAAAGGTTCAGGACTTGTTATGAAAAAAGGTGAAATCATAGCAAAATTATCAGGTGATGAATTAATAAATAAATTCTTAGAAGAAGTAGAATTTGAAGCTGCAAAAAGATCATAATGGATAGTGTTTACAGTATAAATATAGAAAGAGCAGTATTAAGTTCAATACTTTTTAATCCTGAAGAATTAGAAGATGTTTTAGGTGTTTTAAAAGCAAAAGATTTTTATTTACCAGCACATCAAAAAATATTTGCAGTTATGATAAAACTTCATGAAGATGATATGCCAATTGATGAAGAGTTTATAAGAAATAAGATTAATTCAAAAGATGTTGATGACTCTATATTAATAGAAATATTATCAGCAAATCCAATTACAAATACTTTAGCTTATGTTCGAGAAATAAAAGATGGCTCAGTTAAAAGAGAGTTAGCAACCCTAGCAACTACAATAAAAAAAGTAGCACTAGAAGAAGAAATAAGTGCAAATGATGCACTAGATACTGTCCAAGGTGCACTTTATAAAATATCAACAGATTCAGCAACCTCTGAACTAAAAGATATGCAAGTAATTACAAGTGACACACTTTCATATATAGAAAGAATGAAAAAACTAGGAAATAAACACCTAATAGGTGAAACAACAGGTTTTGATGCACTTGATAGAAAAACAACAGGATTTAATGAAGGTGATTTGATTATTATAGCAGCGCGTCCAGCAATGGGAAAATGTCTAGCACGTGGTACAAAAGTTTTAATGTTTGATGGTTCTTTAAAAAATGTCGAAGATGTAAAAATTGGTGATAAACTAATGGGTGATGACTCAAAGCCAAGAAATATTTTATCAGTTACAAGTGGAAAAGAGCAAATGTACTGGGTTCGTCAAAATAAAGCTATTGACTATAGAGTAAATGAATCACATATATTATCTTTAAAAAGAAGTCGAAATGAAGGTCCACATAAAAATGGAGATATTTTAAATATAAATGTAAAAGAATACCTCGAAAAAAGTGATAAATTTAAAAGTAATTACAAAGGCTATAAAGTTCCTGTAGATTTTGAAGAAAAAACTACTAAAATAGAACCATATTTTTTAGGATTATGGCTGGGAGATGGAGCTTCAAGAAAAGTATCTATCTACACTCAAGACAGTGAAATAATTGATTATTTAAATGCTTATGCTAAAAAACTAGATTTACAAGTTAGAGAATATATTCAAGAAAATAAATGTCCAGAATATTCAATAACAAACAAAAAACAAGTTGATGGGAAAACTGCATTTTCATTACAAAAACTTTTAAGAGAAGAAAATTTACTTGAAAATAAACATATACCAAGAGATTATTTAATCAACTCACAAAAAAATAGATTAGAATTATTAGCAGGTTTATTAGATAGTGATGGTCATTATGATGAAAGTGCAAATGGTTTTGAAATAACACAAAAAAATGAAAATCTAGCAAAACAAATTAAATATCTATGTGATACTTTAGGTTTTAGAACTTCTTTAATAAAAAAGATAGCAAAAATAAAAGATATAGATTTTCAATGTGATGTTTATAGAGTTAGAATTTTTGGAAACATAAACATAATACCAACAAAAATAAAAAGAAAAAAAGCAAAAGAGTGGACTTGTAATAGAACTTGGAATCAAACAGGAATTACTATAGAAAAAGATATAGTTGATGAGTACTTTGGTTTTGAAATAGATGGAAATAAATTATTTTTATTAGAAGATATGACGGTAACTCATAACACAGCACTAGTTTTAAATATGGCTTTAAAAAATGTTGAAATGAATAAAGGTGTAATCTTCTTTTCACTAGAAATGCCTGCTGAACAACTTATGCTAAGAATGCTTGCTGCTAAGACTTCTATTCCTTTACAAAACCTTAGAAAAGGTGATATGAATGATAATGAATGGAGTCAGCTAAGTGGTGCTTTTGATGACTTAAATACAAAGAAATTATTTGTAGATGATAATGGTAGTATTAATATTAACCAACTTCGAGCAAGAGTTAGAAAATTAGCCCAAAATGAAGATAATAATATTTCACTAGTAATAATAGATTACCTTCAACTAATGCAAGGGACGGGAAATAAAGATAGACACCAAGAGGTTTCAGATATTTCAAGGGGTCTTAAAATGCTTGCACGTGAAATGAAAATTCCAATTATTGCACTTTCACAACTTAACAGGGGAGTTGAGAGCCGACCTGATAAAAGACCAATGCTTTCAGATCTTAGAGAATCTGGTGCTATTGAGCAAGATGCGGATATTATTATGTTTGTATATAGAGATGATGTTTATAAAGAAAGAGATGAAGCAAGAAAAGAAAAAGAAGCAAAAGACAAAGGTGAAGAGTATCGTTCATCATTTGTAAACAAACCAGTTGAAGAAGCTGAAATTATTATAGGAAAACAAAGAAATGGACCAATTGGAACTGTTAAACTAGACTTCCAAAAAGCTCTTACAAGATTTGTTAATAAAGAAAATGATATGAATTCATCAACTCCTGTAGAAGTAACATTTGAAAATATTGCAGATGTTGAGAGAGAAACTAATATAGATATTCCTGATATACTATAAATAAGGGCTTGTTAAATTATTTTTAGTTATAATTTTCACTAAAAAACCTTAAAAATTAGATTAGGATAAATATGATAAATATGATTTTATGTGGCGGTAATGGTACTAGATTATGGCCTATTAGTAGATCTTTGATGCCAAAACAATTTGTAAAACTATTTGACGGTAAGTCATTATTTCAATTAACAGTTAATAGAAATAAAGACTTATGTAAAGAACAATATATTATTTCTAATACAGAACAATATTTTTTGGCACTTGACCAACTAGAAGGATTAAAAAATACAAATTCAAGATATTTACTGGAACCAATAGCAAAAAATACAGCTCCAGCGATTGCATTAGCTTGTATGACTTTAGATTATGATGAAATAGTTTTAGTAACACCATCAGATCATTTAATTAAAAATAAAAAAGAGTATAAAAAAGTACTTCAAGAAGCTAAAAAAATTGCACAAGATGGTGATATTGTTACATTTGGTATTAAGCCTGAATCTCCTGAAACAGGATTTGGATATATTGAAGCTGATGGTTTAAATGTACTTTCATTTAAAGAAAAACCTGACTTAAAAACAGCAAAAGAGTATCTTAAAAAGGGTAATTATTACTGGAATTCTGGAATGTTTTGTTTTAAAGCAGGAGTATTTCTAGATGAATTAAAAAAATATTCTCCAAGTATTTATGAAACATCATTTAATGCAATATCAAATAGTAAAGCCTCAACTTTAAGACGTATTTCACATGAAGATATGGCTTTAATTCCTGAAGATAGTATTGATTATGCAGTAATGGAACAAAGCAAAAAAGTAAAAGTAGTTTATGCTGATATTTCATGGAATGATTTAGGTTCTTTTGATGCACTTTCACAAGAATTTAAAAAAGATGAAAATGGTAATTCTATTGATGAAAACATAATAGCTATTAATTCAAAAAATAATTATATTCATACAAGTGATAGAATGATTACTTTAGCAGATGTAGATGATTTAACTATCGTAGATACTCCTGATGCTCTTTTAATTACAAAAAAAGGTAGTTCTCAAAAGATTAAAGATATTGTAAAAGAACTAAAAGGTAGAGATACACAATTACATAATATTCATCAAACTGTTCATAGACCATGGGGAACATATACTGTTTTAGAAAATACAGCAGGATATAAAATAAAAAGAATTGAAGTTAAACCAAATAAAAGATTATCTTTACAAAAACATTTTCATAGAAACGAACACTGGATTGTAGTATCAGGAACAGCAACAGTTACAGTTGGAGATGAAAAAAGACTTCTTAGACCAAATGAATCAACATATATAAGAATGGGTGAAATTCATAGATTAGAAAATGAAGGTAAAATACCAGTTATTTTAATAGAAGCGCAAGTTGGTGAATATACAGGCGAAGATGATATTTTAAGAATTGAAGATGATTTTGAAAGAATATAATTGAAAGAGAATATTTTATTAGCATTCTCTTTTGCAAAAAGAGATTTTAAAGAGAGATATGTAGGAACTAGTCTTGGTCAATTTTGGTATGTACTTTCTCCAATTATTACTATTTTTATTTATACAGTTATTTTTTCAGATTTTATGAAAATGAAAATGAGCATAATTGATAATTCTTATTCTTATAGTATCTATTTAGTTCCAGGTTTATTAGCATGGACTACATTTAGTACTATTATTATGAGATTGACCAACTCTTTTTCTGAAAAAGCAAATTTAATAAAAAAGATTGCTGTACCTATGTATACTTTTCAATTAAGTATTTTACTTACGGAGTTATTTTTATTCTTTATTTCAATCTCATTAAGTTTAATTTTCTTATTTTTAGTTAATCAGCCAATAACAATGACTTTTTTATGGATGATTCCTGTTATGTTTTTACAAGTTTTATTTGCTTTTGCTATTGGGGTAATTGTATCACTTTTTACACCATTTTTTAAGGATTTAAAAGAAGCTGTACCAATAGTTATTCAATTATGGTTTTGGATGACACCTATTATTTATCTAAGTGAAATGATTGAAAAAAAATATCCAGCATTGCTAGTTTATAATCCATTTTACTATTTTGTTAAGATATATCAAGATATTTTTTTATCATCAAAAGTACCTAGTTTTGATTCATTATTAATTATTACTATAATGACAGTCACAGCATTAATTATTGCAGGATATTTATATAAAAAGATGATATCTACTATTAAGGATATTATTTAGATGAAAAAAGTTTTAGAAGTTAAAAATGTAACAAAAATTTATAAAATTTATAAATCAAATTTTGATAGATTGAAAGAAATTTTTTTAAAAAAGAAATATCATAAAGAGTTTATCTCAAATAATAATATATCTTTTGATCTATTTGAAGCAGAAACAATAGGTATAATAGGAGTAAATGGTGCTGGTAAATCTACTATTTTAAAGATTATTACAGGAGTTATAGAAGCTAGTTCAGGTATTGTCAATAAGTATGGAAGAGTAACTGCACTTTTAGAATTAGGAACTGGTTTTAATGATGAACAAACAGGATATGATAATATTTTTTTAAATGGTACATTAATTGGAATGACTCAAATAGAGTGTGAAGAGAAAAAAGATAAAATTATTGAGTTTAGTGAATTAGGTGAGTATATTTACGAACCAATTAAAACATATTCATCAGGTATGAAAATGAGATTAGCTTTTTCTATTGCTATCTTTTCAGAACCTCAAATTTTAATAGTAGATGAAGCTCTTTCAGTTGGAGATGCACACTTTCAAGCTAAATGTATAAGTGCATTAAAACTAAGAAGAGAACAAAATATGAGTATTATTTATGTATCACATGATTTAAGTTCTCTTAAACTTCTTTGTAATCGAGTTATATTGTTAAACAATGGAGAGCTTATATCTGATGGAGAACCAGAATTAGTTATAAACAAGTATAATTATTTAATATCAAAAATAAATGATAAAGAAAATAAAATTGCTACTAATGAAAAACAAACAAGTTCATTTGGAACTTTTGATATTGAAATTACAAAAGTTTCAATACTAAGTGAGTCTTCAAATAGTGATATTTTAAATTCTGGTGAAAATGCAGTTATATGTGTTGAAATTTCATCAAAAAAAGATATAGAAAATATGACTGTTGGTATTATGATTAGAGATAAGTTCGGTCAAGATATTTTTGGAACAAATACCTTTCATCATAAAGTAGCAATATCTTTTAATAATAATAAAAAATATAAATGCTTTTTTTCAATGCCATTAAATATTGGTATTGGAAAATATACAATAACAGCTGCTGTTCATTCAAATGAAAATCATCTTGATAATTGTTCACACTGGTTAGATCATGCAACAAGTTTTGAAGTAACAGGAAATATAAAAGAAAACTTTATAGGTATATGTAAGTTATATCCAAAAATTACTATTAAGGAAATATAAAATAATGAGAAAACTTTTAGTGGATTGTTCATTTACAAGTACGATAAATTCTAATACAGGAATACAAAGAGTAATTAGAAGAGTACTTGAAAGTATAGTAGATATTGCAAATATATCAAATTATAAAGCTATTGCTGTAAGTTTACAAGAGGGTAAAATAAAAGAGGTAAATTTCGACAATCCCAATAAAAGTTTAAAAAATAATATTACAGTACAAAAAGGTGATATATTACTTCTTATTGATTCAACTTGGCATCTAAATATTTGGGAAAGTGTTAAATATGCTAAAGAAAATCAAGCTATGGTTGTGGCTGTTATCTATGATCTTATTCCTATTCGTTATTCCCAGTTTTGTGATGATAATTTGCCAATATATTTTAAAAAATGGCTTGGAGCAGCAGCATCATATTGTGATGGTTTTATTGCTATATCAAATACTGTTGAAAAAGATTTAAAAGAATATTTTGATACTTTTTATCCAAAAGAAACTAAAAATAAATTTTATTCATATTTCCTATTAGGGGCGGATTTTGCTTATAAAACTTTTAATATTTCATCGACTAATATAGCAAATAATTTAAAAGAATTATATACTTCAAATAAAAATATATATCTAATAGTTTGTACAGTAGAACCTAGAAAAAACCATAAATATCTTCTTGATGTTTTTGATAAATTATGGGAACAAAACTATGATGTAACCTTAAATATTGTAGGTAAAAAAGGTTGGATGATAGATGAACTAATAAATAGAATATATAATCATGAAAAATATAATAAAAATCTTTTTTATTTTGATAAAATAAATGATGAAGAGTTAAACTATTGTTATCAAAATTCTAAAATGTTACTTTTCCCTTCTTTTGTAGAAGGTTTTGGATTACCTATTATTGAAAGTTTAAATAATAAACTTCCTGTATTAGCAAGTGATATACCAATCCATAGAGAAGTTGGAAAAGATAAAATAGCTTATTTTGATTTAGATAATATTAATGATTTAGTAAATAAAATAATTACTATTGAAAAAAATGGTATACCAGATAATCTAAAATTAGAAGATGATTTTAAATGGTTAAATTGGAATGAAAGTACAGAAATGCTTTTTAAAGAAATAGTGTGCATGAATAAAAAATTTAAACCTTTAAAAAGTTTTAAAAAACTAAGTCATCAAAAAAAGAAAACTAAAAATTTTAAACAACAAATAAAAGAAATTCCCCTAATAGGATTTACTTTAAGATGGATATATAATCTTATAAGATTAAATAATTTAAAATTTACTGTTTATGTACAACAAGAACAGATAAATCAACAACAAGCACAGATAAATCAACTTCAAGAACAAAATAATAAAAATACATTAATATTTCAAGAACAAAATAAAAAAATAGATATATTAATAAAAGAAAATCAAAATATGAAAGAAGATTACGCATCTATTGCTTATAGTTATGTATCAAAAGAAATCTCAAAACAAGCAATTGCTTTTCATATAAAAATAGATGATTTCCTTCAAAATGTAAAAAGTAAGGAAATAAATACAATAGAAGAAAAAGATTCACTTTCTTTCCTACTTGATGATTATTATTTAAGTTTTGAAAATATTTTTAGAGGTTCAAGAGAATATATAATTAAAAGATATGAATCATATTCAAAATATATAAATACAGATACGAAAAAAGCCTTAGATATTGCGTGTGGAAGAGCAGAGTGGGTTGAGTTATTACAATCACAAAATATTGATGCCCATGGAGTAGATTTAAACTCTTCAATGGTAAATGTTGCAAAAGAATTAGGAATAAAAAATCTTGAAGTTTGTGACGCTTTTGAGTATTTAAGAAATTGTTCAGATAATAGCTTTGATTTGATTACATCATTTCATTTAATTGAGCATCTACAATTTGATAAATTATTCAAACTTTTATTAGAGGTAAAAAGAGTTGCAATACCAAATGCTATTATTTTACTTGAGACTCCAAACCCTTTAAATTTAAAGGTTTCAACTTATGAGTTTTACAAAGATCCAACTCACTTAAATCCATTGCCATCAGATATAATTAAGTTTTTATTGGAATATTTAGGTTTTATTGATGTTAAAGTTGAATATCTAAATCCACTTGATAAAAATACTCAGAACTTACAAAATGATGCGCAAGATTATTTAATAGTGGCAAAAAATAGCTAAAATGAAAAAAGTTAAAAAGTTATCATTAGCATATTTTTCACCTTTCCCTCCACAAAAAAGTGGAATATCTTATTATAGTTTAGATTTATTAATATATCTTAGCGAGTATTATAATATAGATATTATCTATGATAATATAATTGATGATGAATATATAAATAAAAATTATAAGATAAATTCAATAGAATATTTTGAAAAAAATCATTCATTATATGATAGAATAATTTATCATTTTGGAAACTCACCTTATCATTTAGATATGTTAAAACTTTTAGATAAAATTGCAGGATTTGTAATCTTACATGATTTTTTTATTTCTGATTTAATAAATCATAATTATTTAATTAATAAAGAAAAAATGTATTATTTTAATACTTATACTTCATTAATAAATAATTCAACTTACAATGATTATCCATGTAATGTTGATGTATTAAACAATGCAAGAGGAACTATTGTTCATTCTAATTTTGCTAAATCCTTAATTTCAAAATATTATTATAAAAGTGATTTATCAAATATATATACAGTTCCATTATTAAAAAAGCCATCAAAGCTTTTAAAAGATTTAAATAAAACTGATTTTATAGTTTCTACTTTTGGGCTTATTAATAAAAATAAATTGCCAAATAAAATAATAGAAGCATGGAAGAATTCTATTCTTTCAAAACAAAAAAATTGCTATTTAATATTTGTAGGTGAAGATATTGATGATAGTTTTTCTGAAGATATTAAAAACTCTAATATTATAAAAACAAATTGGGTAGATACGAATACATATAGTGATTATTTAAAAATTACAGATATTGCAATACAACTTAGGTCAAATACAAAAGGAGAAAGCTCGGCTGCATTATTAGATACAATGAATAATGAAATTGCAACGATAACAAATGCAGCTACTTTATTGGGTGAATTTCCTAATGATTGCTTATTTACAATAGATGAAGATTTTGATATAAGGCAATTAACAAATGCAATTAATACACTTTATAAAAATAAAGAATTAAGAGTAAAAATAGCCAATAATGCATTTAATCATATTCAAGAATATCATAATCCAGAATATTGTACAAAGTTGTATTATAAAGCCATAGAAGATGCATACTCAAAAGACACTTTTAAAGTAAATAATATAAAAAATCTTTTTTATTTAAACTCTTCTACCAAATCATTAGTTCAAACAATTTCTTTACTTGACAATAAACAATTTTCCAAACGTCAAATATTAGTTGATGTTTCATCTATAATAAAAGAAGATTTAAATACAGGAATACAAAGAGTTGTTAAATCTCAATTAACTGAATTAATTAAAAATTCTTTTGAAGATTATCGAATAGAACCAATATATTTAAAGAAAATTGATGATAGCTACTTATATTTCTATGCAAGAGAGTTTACTTCTAAACTTTTAAAAATAGATACTAATCTATATGATGAACCAATAAAAGTAAAACATGATGATATTTTTTATGGTTTAGATTTAGTTTATGAAGAAATTAATATTTCAATAAAAGAAGAAATATTTAAAAATTTTAAAAATATAGGATTAAAATTTGTTTTTCTAGTTTATGATATCTTGCCGATTATACATCCTAAGTTTTTTCCAAAAGAATCAAAAGCTATTCATGAAAATTGGTTAAAAAATATAACGTCAAATTCAGATTTGATAATTTGTATATCAAACTCTGTTTTAAAAGAGGTAAGTTCTTTTTATGATACAAATATCACCTTTGTGCATTTAGGTTCAAATTTTACACATAAAGAATTTAAACTCGAAGAAGATTATATAAAAACAAAAGAAGAAATGAATTTTTTAGTTGTAGGAACAATTGAGC
The DNA here is from genome assembly GCF_003667345.1 of Poseidonibacter antarcticus. NCBI lineage: Bacteria > Pseudomonadati > Campylobacterota > Epsilonproteobacteria > Campylobacterales > Arcobacteraceae > Poseidonibacter > Poseidonibacter antarcticus. Next base: position 79,258 of record NZ_RCWF01000010.1, on the reverse strand, counting down.
CTAGAAAAGGGCATAAGTTACTTTTAGAAACATTTGAATTATTTTGGAATGATAATATAAATCTAAATCTTCATATTGTAGGGAAAAAAGGTTGGATGGTAGATGAACTTTATAATAAAATTAAAACACATAACTTTTTAAATAAAAATCTATTTTTTTATGAAGGAATCAATGATGAAAGCTTAGAAAAGTTATATAAATTTAGTGATTGTGTTATTGTTCCAAGTGAAGCTGAAGGTTTTGGTTTACCAATTATTGAAGCAGCTTTTTATAATAAAGCAATTATTGCAAGAGATATAGAGGTTTTTAAGGAAGTAGGTAAAAACTTTATTTCTTATTTCCCAAATGATAATAATCCAAAATCATTATATAAATCAATAAATCATTGGATAAAATCATATAAAATAAACAATACTTCATCATCAAAAGAAATCCCAATTTTAACTTGGAAAGAAAATGCAATAGCTACATTGGAAATACTAAAAAAACTATAGGATTATTATATGCATGGAACACTAAGATTTTTTTTAGCAATTACTGTTGCTTTAAGTCATTTAGGCCTTACAATATATACATACAATCCAGGTGTTATTGCAGTAGTAATGTTCTATCTTTTAGCAGGTATGGTAGCATATAAATTAAACTCAAAAAAGTTTCCTAATAAAGCATTTTTATACTATAAAGATAGAATAAAAAGAATTTTCCCAACATATTTTATGGTATTAATTTTTGCCTTTGTGATTTACCTTTTAGGAGCTAAATCATATTTTATCTCAGCTGTTCCAACTATAAGTGATTATTTATCTAATATCGTAATTATTCCTCTATCTTATTATATGTATAATAATATTGACAAATTTACACTTTTACCACCTGTTTGGTCTTTAGGTGTTGAATTACAGTTCTATATTCTTGCTCCTTTTATACTATTAAATAATAAAATAATTAAATTATCGATATCTTTATCTCTATTTATTTATATTTTAGCTGTAGTAGGTTTATTAAATACAGATTATTTTGCATATAGATTGATTCCAGGAGTTTTATTTATTTTTCTTATTGGTGCAATAATTCAAAAAGTTATTGAAGGTGATTTATCTTCAAAAAAGATATTATTTTATCTTTATTTACTTTTATTATTTCTTCTAGGATATGTATATTTCATTGATTATAAGGCTCCTTACAATTATGAAACATTATTTGGGTTAATATTAGGAATACCCATTTTATTATTATTATCTAGCATTAGCTTATCAAATTATAAAGTTGTTGATAAGTATTTAGGAAATATTTCATATCCAATATTTTTATTGCATTTTCCTATTCTTTGGTTATTTGAATTATTTATAAAAAATCCAAATAATTATTATATTATTTTAGCTACTTTACTCCTCTCTATTCTTTTGCAGAATATACTTGAAAAATTAAAACTAATATAAGTAAATTTCTTAATAAATATTTTATGTTAAACAGTGTATGATACGTATACGTATAGAAATATACTATCGATAGTTAACGTGATTGTATAGGAAAGTGCATATCTGCACACTAGTACAAGGTGCTCAATAGTAATATTATTATTATTATTAAGATATACACTTGTTTTATAATTACTATCACATAAATTTTAAACAAATTTCCTAGGAGGAAAATATGGCATTAACGAAAACTCAAGTTTCTGAACTTTATGTTGCAATATTCAATAGAGCTTCAGAAGGTTCTGGAAACACTTATTGGCAAAATACGGGATTAAACGCAGCTGATATGGCAAATGAGATGTTAGCTACATCTGATGCGCAATCATATTTTGGTTCAAGTTTAGACTCAAATCAAGCATTCATTGAACATATTTATTCAAATACATTAAATAAAACTACTGCAGATGATGCAGATGGTATCGCATACTGGGTAAATCTTTTAGATTCAGGTGCAAGTAGAGGTGAAGTAGTAACTGGATTAATAGATGCAGTTTCTCAATACGAAAACTCAACAGATGCAAATACACAAGCTGCTTATGATCAATTTATGAACAGAGTAGCAGTATCAGATTATATGGCTGATAAAGTAGAAGATACTCCAGTTAATTATGGAACTACTACGTCTTTTAGTGGTTCATTAACTGTAACTGATGTTTCATCATCATACGTAGATGCAATTTCGGCTATTAATGATATGGCTGATGTTAATACTACAGGTGTATTTACAATCACTGCAGCAGATACAACAACTGTTGTTACTGAAGCTTCAGAAAAAGTTTTAATGTGGGGTTATACTCCAGATGCTGAAAGAACTGATGGTGCATCTCAAGGTGTTGAAGCAGCAGACTTAGTTACTTTTTTAACTGAAACTGCAGGTATTGATTTACATGAATTAGGTCTTATTGATGATGATGGTATTGTTTTAACAGATCAAATTCAAAATATTACTATAGGTGATATTACTAATACTACAACAGGTACTATAACAATAAATACAACTGATGGACAAGAATTAACAGCAGAAGCTGATCTTGGTGAAAACTATATGGATTTCTTATCAGATTTATTATTTGATGCAAATGGAGATTCAAGATTATATTATGAAACTACAGCTGGAAGTAGTACAACTACAACTGAAGGTCCAGTAGTATTAACAACAACAGTAAACAATGGTAGAACATTTGAATCAGGTGTTACAACAGCTGCTGATGATACAATCGTTGTTGAAGATTTATCATTATTAGATGATGCTTATATTGATGGTGGAGAAGGACATAATACTTTAGAAATTGATACAGCAGGTTCTTTTGCTAAACCAATTCAATTATTAAATATCCAAGAAGTAAAAATTCAAAATACAGTAGATGATGATGCTTCAACAACTACTACTGCAAATTCAATTGTAGATTTAAGTAGAGCTACAGATCTTGAAACTTTAACTATCTCAGAAGGTTATCAAACTGATGAATTAGGTTCTTTAATCGTTGGTGGAGTTAGAAATAACGCTGATTTAGTATTTAATGGAAGCTTTGATGAAAACGTAACAGTTAATTATGCTTATGAAGCAGGTGATGCTATTGATATAACATTTAATGTTGGTAATGTAAATTCAGCTTTTAATATTATTCATAATAATGATACAGTAAATATTGACTCAATTGGTACAAGTAATACATTTGGTACACTTACTTTAGGTACAGGTTCTGTTCAAACATTAAATATTTCAGGTACTGCAAAATTAAATGTAACAGAAAATATTTCTGGTTCATTCGCTCTTGATCATGATGTAGTAATTGATGCATCTGCTAATACAGCTGGTGTTGATTTAACTTTAACTCCTGAAGCTTCAAGTACATTCGAAAACTTAACTATTACTACTACTGCTAAAAATGATGATTTAGTTGTTTCAAATGCAGATGAATTAACTATTAATGCTGGTGAAGGTGATAACGAAATTGAAGTTACTTCAACTGAAACTGCAACAATCACTGCAGGAAATGGTGATAACGAAATTGAAGTTACTTCAACTGAAACTGCAACAATCACTGCAGGAAATGGTGATAATACAATTACATCAGTAGCTGATACAGTATCTATTACAACAGGAACTGGTGCTGATACAATTGAAGTTACAGGTAATGATGTATCTGTAGTTTCAACAGGTGGAAATAATACTATTACTGTTGTTACTGTTGACAACGCTGATGTATATGCAACAATGAATTTAAATATTGATGCAGGAACTGATGCTTCTACAGTAATTATTGGTACAGATGATGAAGCACCATCTACTCCTACTGAATTTGGTGTTATTTTAGATAATAGTTCATCTATTTCTGGAACTGATGTTACATTAAGTATTATGGCAGATAGTGATATCTCTCAAGCTACTTTAACAGGTATAACTTCTGTTGCATTAGATGAAGACAACACAGTAACATTAACAGCAGCACAATTTATTGCTTTAGGTACAGATGCATTCTCTGCACAAGAAGATTACTTTGGTGTAAATGGTGCTCAAGCTCAAGTTAATATTGTAATTACTGAAGATCTTAACTTTGATGATTTAGGTGATATGTCTTTATTTGATTGCGATAATATTAACTTAACATTCACATTTGCTTGCGATGATACATTAACATTAACAGCTGAACAATTACATATGTATGTAGCTTCAAATGGTATTACTATTACTGAAGCATTCAATGGTAATGTTGTAATTACAGATGCTGCTTTAGATTTTGATGAAGAAAATGGTGATGGTGGAACTATAGGTTCTAATATTGATGATTTAACTAATAATGTTGAAATTGTAAGAGATGATATTGATGGTTATTCAAGACCAGTTGATAATGTTTCAACTGATACTTTAGTAATTGATTCAACAGATGCTGCTGTAATCGTTTCTTCTGATATTGAAAGTGATTTAACTACATTAAATATCATTGGTACAAATGATGTTACATTTGAAGATGGTGTAGTTGTAGACTTAGGTGAAAACTTTACTATTGATTTCTCTGATTTAACAGGAAATTTATCAGGATTAACAATTACTAATTTTGAAGAAATTACTACAGATCCAATTGCTGCTGATGTAGATGATTGGGGAATGATTATTGGTAATGATGCTGTTGATACTAGAATTGATTTAGAATTATCAGAAGATGCTGTTGTTGGTTATGATGATAATGCAAATGGTGGATTTAAATCATCAGGTGTAGAAGAATATGTTGTTACTGAATTAAATGGTGGAATATCTACAATTTATGTATGCGATAATACTGAAGATGTTGAAGTATTAGGTTTACAAGGTAATGGTGATGGTGAAATCACATTTGGAAATGTTAAATGGGATGTATCATTCTTATTAGAAGGTGATGCTGCTGAAAACTGGACAGATAGACCAAAAGCAGATGGTTCTCCAGATGAATCAAATATCGGTACAGTTCATGCAGACTTCTTCTATGATGGTGCTCCAGCTGTATTTAATATCAATAACCAAGGTGTAGCTTTAGGTACAACTTCAACAGGAACTGATAGACCTTTAGTTGTTGCTGGAATTGAAACTACAAATGCTAATTCTGTTACAATTAATGTAACTGATGGTGATGTTGTTATTACTGATATTACTGATAATACTTCTGTTGAAACTTTAACTGTAAATAGTGCAAATGATGTTGAAATTGTTTCTGCATTAACAACTGCTTTAACAACAATTGATTTCTCAGGTGTTGCAGGTACTGTTGATGTAAATATGAATTCTATGGATGATGCATTTACTTTAACTTCAGGTGCAGGTGATACAACAATTACTTTAAATGAAGACTTTACAGCTCAAGATGGTACAGTTATTGATGGTACTGCTGGTACTACTTCAATTGTAATTGCTAATGTTGATACTGCTAATACTGATATTGATTTATCAGATGTTACTTTAACTTCAATAGAATCAATTGTTATTGATAATACTGATGCTACTCCTGCTGATGATACTACTTTAACATTATCAATAGATCAAATTAATACTGTTGGTTTAACAAATATTACAGCAACTCAAACTGATGATACAGCTAGTGATTATGAAGATGCTACATTAAATATTGTAGATATGGATGATTCAATTTTTGATATAACTCCAATTAATGATGGTATTTCTTTAGGTACTGTTACTATGGCTGAGGGTACTTGGACTTTAAATGCTGCAACTGATTTAACAGGTGCTACAAGTATTATTGTTCCTGAAGGTGGTTCATTAACATTAACTGCTGATCAATATATGGCATTAGCTGATGGTACGATTACAACTGATAACTTAGATCCAGATGTTGATACTACAGTTATTATTACAGGATTAACTCAAGCTCATATTGATGCTGGATTTACATTAACAAATGTTGCAGCTGTTGGATTAAATGGTACAGTTGAATTAGCTGAATCTTTAAATCTTACTGCTGATATTGCTGGAACTACAGCTCTTGATCCAACAGATTTAAATGGTTTTGCAGTAACTATGAGTGATACTCAAGTTCTAGGACTTGCTACTTCTACTCAAGCTGATGGATTAGAAATCAATGGTACAGGTGATACTACAGTTGAATTACAATTCAATTCAATGGATGGTGGTGATACAAATGGTATTGATACTGAAGGTTATACAATTACAACATTAAAAGCACTTGACACATTTGTTGGTGGACAAAATGTTGAAGATTTAATTGAAAACTTAGATTCTTCTGTAACATTATTTGTTACAACAGATCCAGAAGATTTATCAATTGTTCAAAACACTGATAGAGTTGTTATTGTTGAAGAAGGTGTTACAGTTGCAGGTGGATTAATGTTCAATGACTTAAATGATGGTCAAGAACTTACATCACTTACATTAACACTTCAAGGTGATAATACAATTACAGGTGATATTTCAGTTCCTACTTTAAATACAGCTACTGGATATACAGGTGTTGATGATTTCCAAACTATGACTATTCTTTCAGAAGGTACTGCAAATATTATCACTGGTAATATTACTGCTGAAACAGGATTATTAGATGGTAATGGTACAGGTTCTTCTACAACTCCAGGTTCAATTACTGCTGAAAAAGAAAATGATTTATTAAATATTGCAATTATTGCAAATGCTGATTTAACTATTGGTTCTTATGATGCAAGTGGAACTTATACTCCAGGTTCTAACTCTGGTGATATTATCTTCTCTGACAATGATGATACAGGTGCAAATAGCACAGCTACTTTAACAGTAACTGGTACTGCAAATGTTACTATGCATGGTGTTGATTCTTCTGATACAGATATTACAACTGTAGCAATCGTAAATAACTCAACTGGTACATTAACAATGACAGGTGGATCTGAAGCAATTTCTGCTAATGATACTGAAACTATTACTTTCTTAGGAACTGGTGATATCGTTCTTGGTTCTGATGGTGTAAATGGTACTGTTGGTGATGGTGTTGATTCAACTACTTTATCTACAATTGATGCTTCAGGATTATCTGGAGATTTAACTCTTGATACAATTACAAATGTTGATTCAACAGACTTCTCATTAACAGCTGGTTCTGGTGTAACAACTGCTACATTAACAACTGTTACTTTAGCTGCAGATGCTGATGGTATTGATAATATTGCTGGAAATGCTGATGATGAAGCTGGATTTAATATTGATATGTCAAACGCAGCTGCTGGTTCTGAATTACATTTAGGATCTAATACTTATACATCTGGTGATTTAAATATTAATTTAGGTGCAAATACTACATTATATATTGATGCAGATACTAACTGGACTTTATTAGATAGCGTAACTATCTCTCAAACTACAGATATCGTACTTGCTGATGGTGTAAGTTTAACTTTAACTGCTGAACAAGCTAATGGATTAAATATCATTGGTGTTGATAGTAATCTTGATGGAACTTTTGGTACTGTTAATATTAGCCAATTAGGTGATACAGCTGTTGATTTAAGTGGAATTTCTGCAGATATAGCTGGAACTACAATTTTAGAAGATGATGATGTAACTTTAGATGCTACAACTAACTTAGGTGACTTCTCTGTTACTCTTATTGATTTAGCTGATAGTACTTCAAGTATTAATGATGATTTAGTTGGTCAAACTATTAGATTTACTACTGAAGAACAAGCAGGTAGAGAAATTAATGTTGCACAATCTATTACAGCTGCTATTTCTAATGGTACATTTGCACCAGTTCTAGGTACAAATGATGATGATTCAACAAATGTTGTTTGGTTGTTTGAAAACATTACAAGTTCTGTAGATACAAGTGCTTATGATTCTAATATCGCAAGACTTTGGTTAACTGCTGAATTACTTGCAAATAATAATGATGTTGAAGATTTATTCACAACATTACCAAATTCAATTTTAAGAGTTGATTTTTCTACTTTAACTGAATTAAATTTATTACTTGCTTCAACTGCTGTTAATAGAACTATTGAATTAGTACACTTTACAGAAATTCCTGGTGGATTAGTATTTGATGATTCAACAGTTTCTGAACATGTAGAAAGTTTAACTGTAAATATGGGTGGAGAAGTAAATGTAGGTGATATCACTCTTGGAAATATTATTGATAACTCTGCTTATGATAATTCAAACTTTACAACATTAGAAATTAACTCTGAACTAGCTACTATGACAGGTGATTTATTAGCAGCTGAAGATTATGTAAATGATAATGGTATTGATGATATTTCTGGAGAAAATGTTGCTCCTGTTTCAGATGCTACACATTCAAATGTAATTGGTGATATTAGTGTTGGTGGAACTGATGCAAATATTGATTTAACTAATGTTGATTTAAATGCTACTGGTTCTAATTTAACTGTTGGAACAATTACATTTGATGCTGAAACTGCAGGTACAACAGTAACTTTAGATGTTACAGGTACTGAAGATGTAACTATTGCTTCATTAAATACAACAGATGCTGATATTTCTACTTTAACAGTTACAAATAGTGGTACAGGTTCATTAACAGTTACAGGTGCAAGTCCAGCAGCTGCTGTTTCAGATACTGAAATATTAAATATTGAAGCAACAAATGCTTTAAGTTCTGTAACTTTAGGTACAGCTGGTGATGCCACAAAACCTGGTGTTTCTGGTGCTGAATTAAGTGAAATAAATCTTTCAGGTGCAGGTGATATTGATTTAGGTGTTATTGCTTCTGTTGATGGTGTTGCTCAAGTTGATGCTAATACTGGTGATCCAATTGCTTCATTTGTACTTGATGCAACAAGTGCAACAGGTGTTGTAAGTGCTATATTTGATGGTCCTGTATTACAAGCTGGTGCTGTTTGGGGAATAGATTTAACAGGTGCAGCAGTAGGTTCAACTGTTACTCTTAAAGATACTACAACATTTAATGCTACAAATAATTCACTTTTAGCTATTAATATGGGTGCAAATGCTACTTTAGTTATTGATGGAGATATTGATTTATCTGCTTTTGCTGATAATGCTCTTACTACAACTATAACAGAAGGTTTATTATTAAATGGTACAGTAGAAGTACTAGCAGGTTCAACTTTAACTTTAACTGCTGAACAAGCTAGTCAATCTGGATTAACTTTCACAGGTGCTGGTACAGTTGAATTAGTTGGTGATGCTGAAGCTCTTGATATCTCTGGTATTGTATTTGATGCAAACTGGTCAGGTGTACTTGATGGTTCATCTTTAGATAGTATCAATGGTACAGTTTCAGATATTAACGATGCTTATACATTATTAACTACAGTTCCAAATATGGAACCAACTAACTTTAACAGTACTTTAGCTGATGATGTAGCTGGAAATGCTGCAACAGATATTATTACTCTTGAAGCTAATAATGGTACAGGAACAATTGATGGTTCTGCTTTAACTACTGTTAATGGTACAGCTACAGATATCCTTACAGCAATTGCTGATATTGATACTGATCCAGTTAACTTTGATTCAACACTTACTCCTGAATCTGCATATACTACATATACAGGTATTACAGGTGCTATTACTACAGGTGATACAATTGACTTTGGACCTACAACTGGTTTAGAATATACAGCAACTATCGGTGCAATTGCTGGAACTACTGCAACTGTTGCAGAAGTACAAGCTGCAATTGATGCTGTTGTGAATCCAAATTTTATCACAGCAACATTTAACGGTACTGATTTAGTATTAACTATAAATGATGCAAATCTTCCAATCATTGGTAGAGATTTTACAGATGTTGATAATGCTTCTGCTATTACAACACATACAGATACTCTTGCAAATGAAAATGCAGCAAATATTGTAAGTATTCTTGCAGTAAATGGTACAGGTGATATTGATGCAAGTGATATTTTAGAACTTCTTGGTACTTCAGCTGATGTTGCTGCAGTATATGCTAACTCTGGTGTTATAGATCCTAATGATGATACAACACAAGTTAATTTATCTGGAGTACAAGCTATTACTTTATCTGATGATATGACAGTTGCACAAGCAAATGTTGTAACTGCAGCATATAATGCTGTATTAACAGCAACAATTGTTGAACAAGATATGGCAACATTAAATACTTTAATTACTGATCCAAATGCAGATGCAAATGCTTTAACTATTACAGTTGCAGATGCAAATGTAGATGCAGCAGCATTAAATACTTTAAATGCTAAAACATCAGTTTCAATTGATGCAACAGCTGTTACATCAATTACAGGTATAGGTTCAGATATTGCAACTGCAGTAACTGCTGCTGGAATTAATGATTCAGGAACTGAAGCTATTACAGTTGATTCAGGTAATTTAACTGTAGCAGATCAAATTACAATTGATGGTGCAACTACAGGTGTTATCACTGCAACAATTGATGAAGGTGATATGATTACATTAGCAGGAATTGCTGATGCAAATGCAAATAATGTTTTAACAGTTGTAATAACTGATACTCAAGCAGTAGCTAGTGCATTAAATACTTTAGATGGTAAAACAACAGTTCAAGTAGATGCAACAGCTCTTACATCAATTATAGGTGATGGTTCATATATTGCAACTGCAGTAACTGCTTCTGGAATTCTTACTTCAGGAAATGAAGATATTAGTGCTGGAAATACATTAGATGTAGCAGATCAAATTACTATTGATGGTGCAACTACAGGTATTATCAATGCTACAATCACTGAAGGTGATATGGCTACACTAGCTAACTTAACTGATGCAAATGCAAATAATGCTTTAACTGTTACAGTAACAGATCCAAGTGTAGATGCAGCAGCATTAAATACTTTAGATGGTAAAACATTAGTTCCAGTAACTGTAACAAGTGGAACATTAACAGGTACAGCAGCAACTGTTCAAGCAGCTTATGCAGCTTATGCAGCAGGAACTATTACAGGTCTTGGTGATGAAGCTATTATAATAAGTGATGCAGGTTCTATTGCAGCAAGTGTATTAAATGCTTTATCAAATGTAACAAGTGGAGCTATAACAACAGCTGGTATTACTGAAATTACAGGAACACAAGCAGAAGTACAAGCTGCATTAGGTGCTGCAAATTTAGTAAGCTTAGCTGCTGTAAATGTTATAGTAAGTGATCCTATGACAGCAGCTCAACAAGCTACTATGGATGTGGCAACTACAGGTATTATCACTGCAGCAATTTCAGATAATGATATGGCTACACTAGCTAACTTAACTGATGCAAATGGAAATAATGCTCTTACTGTTACAGTAACAGATCCAAGTGTAGATGCAGCAGCATTAAATACTTTAGATGGTAAAACATCAGTTCCAGTAACTGTAACAAGTACAACATTAACAGGTGTAGCAATAGGTGGAGCATCAGATGTTATTGCAGCTTATGCAGCAAATGCAGCAGGAACTATTATAGGTCTTGGTGATGAAGCTGTAACATTAGCCGGAAGTGGAGAATCTGTATCAGATATTAATACTATTACAGGTGATACAACAGGTGTAGTTACAGCAACAGTTGCTCCTGATACTATTAGTACATTAAACACTTTAACTTCAGCAAATTCAGATATGATTAATGTAGAAACTACAGATCTTGCACTAAATGCATCAGAAGTTCTTGCTCTTGATGGTAAAACAGGAAGTGCAGTAGATGTTGCTTCGGTAACTACTTTAACTGGTTTATCAACAGATGTTATTGCATACTATGCTGCAGATACAGCTGGAACTATTGCTAGTGATAATGATGAAGATGTATTATTATTAAATAGTACAATTACAGCTACTGATTTAAGTACTATTGAAGGTACAAATGGTACAAGTGGTCTAATTACTTCAGTATTTGGTTCATTAGATATTACTGATTTAAGTGGTGTATCGGTTGCTGCTACAAATGCAGATGATACATTTGTATTTACTGGGGCAGAAACAAATGTTGCAATCACAGGTTTTGTTTCAGGTACTGATCTAATTGATGTATTTGCAATAGATACTACTCCTGGAACTTTATATACTGGAATTGACCATAATGTAACGGAAAATATTTTCTTCTTCTTATCAACAGGTATTGCAGGTGATGCTGATACTCTTGGAGCTGCTGCAAATGCGATTAATAGTGCAGATCAAAATTCTACTTGGGGTGAAAATTTAGGTGATTCAGCTTACTTTGCAATTGCAGATGATGATTCAACTACAATTTATCATTATGAAGATGTTGATGGTACAGGAATTACAGCAGGTGAATTAACAATAGTTGGTACAATTGATACTGATATAGTTAATGGTGACATTGCATAATAACTATTCAAATAGTTCAAATGCAAAAAACTAAAAAGGATCATTTCCCTTTTTAGTCTAGTTCTTCAAAAAAACTAGATTTAAAAACCCCGCTTCTTTTTTGGAAGTGGGGTTTTTTTTACTCAAAAAATCCAACTCTTATAATTCTTCATTCATTTTATGTTAGCAACTACCACAAGACAAAAATCTTCCATAAACTTAAACTATTCTGATTTAATCTTACTTTAAAAGAAGTAATATTAAAGTATAATTCAAGCAATAAAGGAATAATTTGCGTTTAACTTACAAAATATTAATCTTACATATATTTACTGTTAGTTTAACACTATTATTTATGTTTTTGATATATGACTCTTATAAATTAAATCAAAATAATACATATAAAAATCAGATAAAACAAGTTGTTACATTAAACAAAGAATTTATGAATAAAAATATTTTGTATGTTAAAAAAGAAGTTAATAAGATTAAACCTCTTTTTTTAATGATCGAACAAGAGCTTAAAACTCTTGCTATTGATAAAAATATTAATATATTAGAATTACAAGAAAAGCTATCTAAGCAATTTGATTTAAATAAAAAACAACTTTCACTTGAAGTTTTTGCTTTAGATAAAGATTATAAGATAATTAATAGTAGTAATTCTTTTGATATAGGATATGATATTTCAATAAATAAAAATGAAAAAAACACTCTTGATATGTCTACAAAAAAAAATGTTTTAAGGCAATCAGCAGGAGTTTTTTTTGATGCGTTTGATCAAAATATTAAGAAATATGCTTTTTTTAAACTCAATGATTCTTCATATTTGGGAATAAGTATAATATTTAATTTTTCTCAAAAGCATAAAGAAGCTTTTAACAATTTGGTTCTTTCTCTTCATTCAAAATTAAATTATCGTTATGTAATTAATGATACAAATAATGTTGATTATACAATGGCTTTGTTTATAAATAAAAATGACTTTTCATCACGAGCAAAGTATTATGAAAAAGTTTATGAAAATAAAAATAAATCACCTAGAGACTTGTCTTTTATAAAAGCATCAAAAGAAGGTGAATTATATAATATTCAAAAAGAAAATATTCTTTATACTTATGTACCTTTACTTAATAAAGATAATAAAACTCTGGCTCTTTTTGCAGATGTTGTATTAGAAATACAATCAGATACTTTATATGAGAATATATTCTTTCAAAAAACTTATAAACATATCATCTATTTTATCTTGATGCATTTATTTATGGTTTTGATGATTTTCTATTTTACAACTACATATTATAATTTAGAAAAAGATTTGAAAAAAGCAATCATAAAAAATCAAGATTTAGTTAAATATAATAAAAACTTTATTGCAAATATGGTGCATCAAATACGAACACCTTTGGCTGTTATTATGAGTAATCTATCACTTTTAGAGTATTTTACAGATGATAAAAATAAATATTCTAATCAAATAAATGCATCTATTACAACCTTATCAAATTCATATGAAAATTTATCTTATATAAATTCTTATGATTTATTGTTGTACAAAAATAAAAGAATAAATATAAGTGATTTTCTTAAAAATAGAGTTAGTTATTTTGATTGTACTGCTAATGCTAATAAAATGAATTTAATTACAAATATAAGTGATAATATTTTTCTTAATATAAATGATATTGAATTTGAATGTATTGTTGATAATACAATAACTAATTCAATTAAATACTCTTATTTTAAAGAAAATATATATATAACATTAAAAAAGAATCAATCAAATGTGATTCTTAGTTTTAAAAATCGTGGATATGAAATAGAAAATAAAGAAACATTATTTAAAAAAAAGAAAAAAGAAAAAAATCAAGAAAACTTACATTTAGGCTTATATGTAATAAACTTAATAGCAAAAAAAAATGATATAAAAATAGTCTTTAAAAGAGAAAAAGATTTTAATATCTTTGAATATCATTTTAAAATATAAATAAAAAACAATAAAATAAAAAAGGTAAAAAATGAGCTTAAATGTTGTTATAATAGAAGATGATATACAACTAAATTTGGTTCTTTCAGAGTATTTTACTATGAAAGATTTTAAAACTATTTGTATACATGATGGAATGGAAGCTATAGAACTTATTGAAAATATCTGTGCATATAAAGTTAATTTGTATATTATTGATATAAATTTACCTTCATTTAATGGTCTTGATATTTTAAAGTATATACGAAAAACAGATATACATACACCTATTATTATAATAACAGCATCTTTAGAAATCCAAAACTTTACTGATGCTTTTGATTTTGGATGCAGTGAGTATATAAAAAAACCTTTTCATATAAAAGAGCTTGAAGTACGCATAAATAAACTTATGAATAATGATATTAAAATAATACATTTTTCTGATAATTTCTATTATAATGAGGATAATAAATCTTTTTTATATGAAAATGAGATTATAGAATTACGATTTAAAGAACAACGCCTAATAGAAATACTATTTCAAAATGCAAATAAACTTGTACCAACAGAAATTATACATGATTATGTTTGGGAAGGTGAAATTCGTGAGTTATATCCTTTAAGACAATTATTAACTGATATTAGAAAAAAACTCCCTATGGATATTATCACTACAAAGGTAAAACAAGGTTATATAATTAATACAAAAAAATATAAACATTAGGATATTTTTATAATGAAAAATAAATATTTTCTAATTTTATTGAATATAATTATTAGTTATGTATCACTTTATTTTACTTATACTCTTTATGAAAATTATAAAAAAGAGCAAGAAAGTAAAATTAATACATACTTAGATAAGCGTATTAAAATAAATAAAAGTTTTATCAAAAATGCTTTTGTAACAATTCATAATGAGATTGAGTCAAATAAAAAAATATTCTTACAAATACATAAAGAAGCAATAGAAATATTAAGAAAAGATGGAAAAATTAATATTGAAATACTTAAGCAAAAACTAGAAAAAAAATACAATATGACAAATGTTGATTTTCATCTTTTTTATATTAATAAAAATTATCTTATTACTGAATCAACTTATATAAATGATATAGGTTTTGATTTATCGCTTGTTCCTGATGCTCGTAAAGAGTTAAATCGAACAAAAGTTGATGGTTTAGTATACCAATCTAATACAATTTCAATTGATATTATAAATTCTAATGTAAAAAGTTATTCTTATGCTAAAGTTGATGATTCATTTTATTTAGAAATAGGTTTTATTAATTTTAATATAAAAGATATATTAAAAGATACAATGAAAAACATCCAAACTATAACAGATAAGAGAAGTCAACTTTATAGAATAGAACAAAAGTTAGATGATACGGAATATTATGATAATGTTCTAGATAAGAAAACACACTTATCAAAAGAAGATTATATAAAATCTAGAAAAAAATTTAATAAATATATAGTAAGTGATAATCCAATTATAAATTCTAATAGAAAAGGAAGGATAATAAAAAGAAATCTAGAAGATGCAATTGTATTTTATATTCCTTTAATTAAAAAAAACAATGAATATCTTGTATTAATGGGAGATTTTGTTTTGGAACTTTATATAGATATGAAGTATGAAAAACAATTAGATGAAAAAATAAGATTTTATTTTTATATTTTTATTTTAATTCATCTTTCTTTTCTTATAATACTTTATTTTTTTACAAAAAAATACCATATTTCTCAACTTGCATTAGAAAAAGAGAAAAAAGTAGAAGCATCAATTTTAGAAGAAAATAAAGAATTTATTATTTTGATGAAAGATCATATGCGTATGCCATTACGCGTTATTATGAATAATTTTTCATTCTTAGAAAAAGACTTATCAAAAAAACTTCACAAATATCTAACTCAGATTAATTCAGCTATTAATATGTTGAAAAAATCTTATGATGATCTTGAATATTTATCCACAGATAATCAAGTTATTTACAAAAGTACTTGTGTGAATTTAAGTTCATTTATACAAGAACGAATTGACTTTTTTTCTTCTATTGCACAAGTACAAAATCGTATACTAAATTATACTTTTGATAAAGATGTATATATAAAAATTAATAGTATAGAATTAGAGCGTTTAATTGATAATAACCTTTCTAATGCAATTAAATATAGTCAAAAAAATAGTACGATTTATGTGAAACTTTATAAAGTAGATAATCTCTTTTGTTTAAGTTTTGCATCTAAAGCAGAAGCCATTTCTGATATAAAAAAGATTTTTATAAAAAATTACCAAGAAAATAAAGATGCAAAACGTAGTTTGGGTTTAGGTTTAGATATGGTAAAAATAATTTGTATTAAATATAATATTTTTTATGAAGTAAAATATGAAGATGAAATGAATGTTTTTAAATACTATTTTAAAGAAGAAATAAAAAAACAAGAATAATCTTATATGACATAGATATGACAAAAAACTTATGTAGGTATGACATCTTTTTTATATAATTTAAAAAATAAAAGGAATTACATGAAAAAAATTATTACAATGACATTTGTTCTAGGTCTTTCAACTTTGAGTGCAGGTATGTTCGATAGTGTTGTATCAGGTATAGTTAATGATACTATTAATGGTGCAGATAACAAAGTAGAAAAAGAATTAAGTGTTCATTCTTCAGCTGAAGAATTAGGAAAAAGAAGAGTTCCTCACTCTACTGCAGGAATTTCTCAAGGTGCAACATCACTTAAAGCAGAAAAACCAGATTCTAGTTTAATTGCATTAACTAAATGTACAAATTTAAAAATATCAAATGTTATGCTAGGTTATGATGGAAGTTATACTTTTAAAGATGGTTTTAAAACAGAAAAACGTAGTGGATTTATAAAAAGAGAAAAAGGTAAAGTTTCAAATAATTGTATTTTACCATCTTTAAGTCCAGGTCAATCTGTATATTTAGAAGTAGATGCTAAAAAATTCAAAGCATTAGGTAACTCAAATAAATGGTCTATGCAATGTATAAGATCTGCTAATCCAGATGCAGGTACACTTGAAAATGAATACCCAAGAGAAGGATTCTTAAGTGAAAAAGCAATGATGCTTCATTGTGGTAATTCAGAAGGTATTAAAGAGTGTGCTAAGGGTAGTAATAGTACTAGAGCTGGCGCATGGAAAAAGAAACTTGATAAAAACGGGAAAAAGATGTTTAGTCTTAAAGCAATAAAAACTGCAATGGCTCCAAAAGGTGGAGAAAAGGTTTATTGTCAATATTATAACTCTGATTCTAGAAAAAGTTTATTTGCATTTGAATATATAAGAACAAAGTTTTAATATTTTGAGATTTTAGTACTAGGAAGTTGTTCTGTTATTATTATAATAACAGAACATACTAGTTAATATTTATGATAAGAGGCTATCAATCGTTTTAACTAACTTTTTTGTATTGTCATAAATGTTATGATGTTTATTGGCATGTTCTAAAGCTTTTTTTGAGTAATCTTTATAATACTCATCATCACTATAAAATCTAAGGATATTTGAGCCAATTTTTTCTATTGTCTTAATATCTACAAGTGTAGTATATGGTTCTTTATAAAATTCATCAGAAAAATTTATCAATAATCCACCTTTTCCAATCATTTCAGGAATCCCACCACTTGTACTACCAATTACTGGAATAGCATTTAGTTGTGCTTCGGCAATTACTCTTGGACCACTATCAAACCAAAAACTAGGTACTAAAAGCAATTTTGCTCTTGAGTAGACGCTCTTCATATCATAAGTATTCTCAGTTACAATAACATTTGGTAATGATTCTCGTTCATTTCCTAATTTTTTTGTAATATGTTTTAATATACTTTGCCAATTTCCTCTGGAATTAACAACTTCAAAAACTATATCTGAAGCAATTTTTTCAAGATAAAGGGCAAGTTGAATAACAAATAAAACACCTTTTTGTAAACTTGGATTTATAAATAAAATATTTTTTTTTGTGTATGTTTTTGAAATATACATATCTTTTGATAAAAAATCACCTACACAAGTAATATCATATCCTTCCCTTTGCTTATACATTTTACTCGTTGCAAGAGAATCTGTGATAATAAGATCAATATCTCTTATCCATCTTTTACCTTTAAAATTTGGATTTACTAGATAAGCCATTGTTGTTATATTTAGATTTTTTGCTTCTCTTGTAATATTTGAATCAAGTAATCCATCACCATAAGTAAAAACTAAATCTATTTGATAATCTTCTAAAATTTTACAATATTCTTGAAAAAAAATGTTTTCTTCGTAAGACATCATTTTTTCTCTTTTTATATCTTTTGTAACAAAAGTATTATGAATTAAATCTCCATCAAGAATCTTAATAAATTTATTAAGATTTTTTGCTGTAAATTCTTTGTGTTGTTGTATTTTTGACATACCCTCTTTTTTATCAAAGATTGTAGCAGACAAAATATGAACTGCATAATTAGATTTATGAAGTTGTTTTAGCATTTGCTTAACACTTAATGCAAAACCACTTGTAGTATCAAATAAATTTGTTGGACTTACCCATAGTATTTTTTTCTTATTTTTCATAAAATAATCTTATTATGTTTATACTTCATTTATTCTTTATTATAATTTTAAAATAATGATAAATTTTAATACTTATTTTTGTATAATCACTACCAAAATTTAATTACAAGGTTTCGTATGCAAAAAAATTTACAAGCATTAAGTCAAAACTTACATCAGAATCTAAAAATAAGTTCTGTAAAGTCTTATGAGTTTCTAAAGAGTCAAAACCTAATAAATATATTTGCAAATGAAGCAGACATAATTGCAAAAGATTTTCCAATCGTTTTTATTACAGGTGAAAAAACTTCTTTAATAGCAATAATTTCTATTGATGGAGTAAAAAATATAGCTTTAGGTAAAAAAAATGAGTGGAAAGGTTCATATGTACCAAGTTCTATAAAAACATATCCTTTTTTAACTATAGTAAATGAAAAGAATAAAAACGAAAGAATAATTCTTTTAGATAAAGATTCAGAACTTTTAGATGAAAATAAAGGTAAACCTTTATATACAAAAAAAGGTGAAGAATCAAAATATCTAAAAGATATAAAAGAACAATTACTTTTAGCAAGTGAACAAGAAATACATACACAAAAAATTATAGATATGTTAGATAAAAGTGGAATATTAGAAAATGGTTCTGTTTCTAGTAAAGAAGCTAAAAAAACATTGATTTCAGGATTTAAAATAGTAAATAGAAAAAAATTATATGAATTACCTGATAGTACACTTGCTTCGTGGGCTAGAAATGGTATTTTAACTTTTATTGATGCTCATTTAAAATCATTAAGCAATATTGAAAAACTTATAAAATAAATAATATAATTACTTCTCTTTACTCTGGTACTAATAAATTTTTTATTTAAATAGTGCCAGAGTGCTTTTTAAACAAAATTTAAGTTTTCTACACTATACTTTCATAAAATTTATTATAAAGATTATTATGGCTAGAAAACAAAGAGTTTTTGTAGAAGATATTCCTCAATATATTAAAATATCTGCTATAAATGAAATTGAGCTTTTTAAAGATGTAGATGATTGTAATTATTTTTATAATCAAGCATTAGAATTAAGTAAAAATTTATTTTTAGATATACATGCTTACTGCTTTTCCTCTAACACTATAGAATTTTTAGCAACACCAAAACAAGATAATACTTTATCTAAATTTATTCAAAACCTTAGTAAACGATATGTTGTATATTTTAATAAAAAGTATACTCGTACAGGAACTCTATGGGAAGGAAGATATAAGGCATCTTTGGTTGATGTAGATAATTTTTTATTTTTACTTATGCATCATATTGAATCAAAAAAATCACAAAGAAATAGTTTAGATAAAAATACAAAAAATATAAAAGACGATTTGATTATAAGTCATAAATCATATTTAGCTTTAGCTTCTAGTGCTGAAAATAGAGTAAATAAATATCAACTTGCAATCAAACAATCTTTTGATAGATATATAAGTTCTTGGTTTGATAATTCTATAAATAAACAAGAAGTTATAGGTAGTAATATCTTTATAGCTAAATTAGAAGAATTAACAGGGTTAAAACTTGTAACACAAAAAAAAGGAAGACCTCCAAAAAGGAAACAAATGTATGGAAATAAAATGTTATTAGATAAAGTAAAACACAAAGATTTAAAAATTAAAAAGTTACAAAATTTAAATTTTGCAAAAAACTTACAAGCTATTCCTATCTTAGAAATAGAGTTAGATAAGATTTCTCCATTTTTACCAATAGTTTTTGGAGGTGAAAATTATGATAATCTTCTAATTTTAACTTCCTTAGGTGGAGAGAATTTAGCTATAAATCCTCAAGGGAAATGGATAATTCCTTATATCCCAAATGAAATAAGAAAACATCCTTTTTCAATGGTTAATCATCCTTCTAATGTTGAACAACAAGTAATATTATTTGATGAAAAATCAGAGGTTTTATCATATGAAGAAGGCGAAGCTTTATTTACACCTGAGGGGAACGCAAGTGATAGATTAAATGAAATAGGTAGTTTTTTAAAAACTTCTATGCAAAATAGAGAAAAAACTCAAGATATTATAAAAGAGATAATTCAAAGTGGTATTTTAGATGAAAGAGAAATCGCTGTAAATGATGGTGAAATTAAAAATATTTTAGTAAAAAACTTCAAAGTTGTAGATATAGAAAAATATCATGCTTTAGATGATTCTATACTTGCTAAATGGGTTAGAAATGGAACAATAAAATTTATTGAACAGCATTTAAAATCACTTGATAATATAGAAAAATTATTTGATTTAGCAAATGCTAGACAACAATAAAGGAAAATAAATGCAAAAACCTGGTCAAATCTCAGAATTAAAAGATTCTATTTTTAAACTAAAAAAGTATTTCTTAATAGTAGGATTTTTTAGTTTTTTTATCAATCTTTTAATGTTAGTTCCACCCCTATATATGTTACAACTATATGACAGAGTTGTAACTAGTAAAAGTGTAGATACATTGATTTTATTAACAATGATTGTTGTAATACTATTTATTACTATGTCTCTTTTAGAAATAACAAGATCAAAAATTATAGTAAGACTTAGTAATAAAATTGATGATATTTTAACTGTTAGAGTATTTGATTCAATATTTTATCAAGCAAATAAAGATCCAGCAAGAGCTACTTCTTCTCCTATTTCTGATGTAACGCAAATGAGACAATTTATGACAGGAAATGGTCTATTTGCTTTTTTTGATGCTCCATGGTTTCCTATATATTTAGGAATTCTTTTTATATTTCATCCTTATTATGGTTATTTTGCAATATTTGCAGCAACTGTTTTAGTAATTGTAACTTATATAAATGAAAAACATACAAAAGAACCTTTAGGAAGAGCAAATGCAGCCAATAGAGGTACTTCTATTTTTGTAGAATCAAATATTAGAAATTCAGAAGTTATTCATGCTATGGGTATGTTACCTAGTATAAAAAAGACATGGAAAGAAAAACATGATGATTTTTTAACTCAACAAACTATTGCAAGTGAAAATGCATCAATTTGGACAAATAGTACAAAAACATTAAGAATGATGTTTCAATCACTTATGTTAGGTTTAGGTGGATATTTGGCTATTACAAATGAAGTTACTCCTGGTATGATGATTGCTGGTTCTATTGTTTTAGGAAGAGCTTTAGCTCCTTTGGATTTAATAGTAAATACATGGAAACAATTTTCAAGTGCAAGAACATCATATAAAAGAATAGATGAACTTTTAGAAAATTCGCCAGCTGATATTGAGTATATGCAACTTCCTGATCCTGTAGGTGAAATTAGTGTTGAAAATATAGTTTTAGTTCCACCAAAAGCTACAAAACCATCTCTTTTTGGTGTAAATCTTCAAATTGATAAAGGTGAAATAGTAGGTATTATTGGACCTAGTGCCGCTGGTAAATCAAGTTTAGCTCGAGCTATATTAGGTATTTGGCCATTAAATAATGGAAATGTAAGACTTGATAAAGCAGATATTAAACAATATGATAGAGGGTTTTTAGGAAAATTCATAGGATATTTACCTCAAGATATAGAATTATTTGAAGGAACTGTTGCTCAAAATATTGCAAGATTTACAGAAGTAGATTCAACAAAAGTTGTTAAAGCTGCACAAATGGCTGGTGTTCATGAAATGATTTTACAACTTTCAGATGGTTATGACACAGTTATAAATTCTTCTTCACTTTCAGGTGGTCAAAAACAAAGAATTGCATTAGCAAGAGCTTTATATGATGATCCTATACTTGTAGTTTTAGATGAACCAAATTCAAATCTAGATGATGTTGGTGAATTAGCATTAGTTGAAGCACTTAAAGCATTAAAAGAAAGAGGAACTACTGTTATTCTTATTACTCATAAAAGAAATGTTTTAATGGCAACTACAAAACTTGCATATATGAAAGATGGAAAAGTAGAATTATATGGTCCTACACAAGAAGTTTTACAAAAACTAGGGATGTCTCAACCTGCTGTAAAAGGGCTTGAAAATAAAGTAAAACCTAAAATACAATTAAGTAAACCAGGAGCTAATTAATGGAAAATGATAAGATTATAAGTAATCCAAATAATATTATAAAATTTGGATTTAGTGTTCTTTTTATAGTATTTGGATTATTTTTTGGTTGGATGGCGTTTGCTCCTTTAGCAATATCTATTGTATCAGCTGGTGAAGTTTCAGTTGATACGAATAAAAAAACTGTTCAGCATTATGAAGGTGGAATAATAAAAGAGATTTTGGTAAAAGATGGTGATTTTGTAGAAAAAGGCGAGTCATTAATTGTTTTAGACTCTACTCAAATAGAATCAAGTTTAAGAACAAATCAAAATCAATATTATGGTGTAATAGCAGCAGCTGCAAGACTTGAAGCTCAAAAAAACAAAAGTTTAACTATACATTTTCCTAAAGAGTTATTAGATAAAAAAGATGAAGCAAGTATAAAAACTATTATAGATAGTCAAACTAATATTTTAAGATCTAAACTAAGATCAGTAGAAGAAGAAGAATTAATAAGTAAACAAAAAATAATGCAATCTAAAAATCAGATTGCAGGTTTAAACTCTATTATAAAAAGTAATAAAGATAGATTAAAATCAATATCAACTGATATTAGTGCACAAGAAGAATTATTTGCTCAAAGATTAGTTGATATTCAAAAACTACAAGAGTTAAGAAGAGAAGAGATAAAAATAAAAGGTGATATTCAAAACTCTTTATCTGATAAAAAAAGATTATATGCACAAATTGAAGAGGTTAAAGGTCAACAAGAATTAAAAAATAAAGAATTTCAAAATGAAGTTTTAAATAGTATTGTTGAGTATGATTTAAAAAAAGTTGATTTACAATCAAAAATTACAATTTCAAAAGATCAATTAAAAAGAGTTAATATTACAGCTCCTGTATCAGGTTATATTATTGGCTTAAGTGCTCATACGATTGGTGGTGTAATAGATTCTTCAAAACCAATATTAAGTATTGTTCCAAAAGACAGTGATTTATTTATTTTAACAAAGGCTCAAACTCAAGATATTGATAAATTAAAAGTAGGGTTATTAGCAGATACTAGATTTTCAGCTTTTAATACTCAACAAACGTATACAGTAGAATCAAAAGTTATAAATATTTCAGCAGATGCTTTTGTTGATGAACAAAGTGGATCATCTTATTATGAAGTGAAATTAATATTAACAGAAGAGGGTAAAAAACAACTTAAAGAAAATGGATTTTATTTACTTCCTGGTATGCCAGTTGAAGCTATGATAAAAACAGGAAATAGAACTACTCTTAGTTATTTGATTAAGCCATTTGTTGATATGATTAGTAGAGCATTTAATGAGGAATAATAATGAAAAATAAATTAAGATATATCCCCATTTTAACGATTATTCCTATACTTTCATTTGGAATTTCATTAAAAGATGTTTATTCATTTACTTTACAAAATGATGAATCTATTAAAACTAATTATTATGATACTGAATCAAGAAAGCAAGATTTAGATATTCAAAAAGCAAGATTATATCCTAATATTAGTTCTACTTTGACTAAGTCAAATAGATCTTATTTAACAAATACTGAAATCCAAAGAACAGAAAAAGAAAATTATAATAGTTTAGAATTTTCTCTTTCTCAATCTATATATGATGGATCTATTTATTCTTCTATAAAAGAGGCTAAATATGATATGAAATTGCAAGAAATACTTCTAGAAGAAAAAAAACAAGAAACAGCTTTATCAGCTATAGATGTTTTTATTGATGGATTGATTTCAAAAAGTTTAATTGAAACTACGAAAAAAGAGTTAAAATACTATGAAACAAAAAGACTTCAATTTGAAAAGATGTATAAACTAAATCTACTTGCTAAAAATCAATTAGATAAATCGAAATTGGATTATAATGATATTTATATTAAGTTAAATGAATATAAAAATGATCTAAAATTAGAAAAATTAAAACTTCATCATTTTATGAATAAAAAAGTTGATAGTCTTGAAGAAGTTAAAGATATAGAAAGTTATGATGTAAATTATGAATTTGATAAATTACTTCTTGATAACTTAAAACTAAAAGGTGGAAAAGTTGGAATTAATTTAGTTAAACAAAGAGTAGAAACATCTAAAACTGGACATTATCCCGTATTAGCATTAAGAGCAAATTATACAAAATATGATTCAAATAATTATATTGATGATTATGAAACAGATAAAAGAATATTATTTGAATTAAAAATACCACTTTATGAAGGTGGAGGTACTAATGCTAAGATTGAGCAAAATAGATTATCTTATGAAGCTTCAAAAATGGATTTTATTGATAAAATTGAGCAAACAAAAAATGAGTATGAAGAGCTTATGTTATTAAAAGAAATACAAGTTGAAAAAATCGAGATTTATAGTTCAGCTATAAAAGATACTGAAATATATTATAATTCTATATTAAAAAGTTTTGAGAAAAATTTAAAAAATAGAGTTGATTTAGCAGAAGTAGAATTTATGTTTGCAGAAAAGAAACACAAAATAATTGAAGCTAAATATGAAAAACTAAGAATAAATCTAAGACTTAAATTCTTAGCAGGAAATCTAAATTTAGCATTATAATATATATATTGAAGGGAAAAATTATATGAAAAAAGCAATAATTACAGGTATTACAGGACAAGATGGAGCTTATTTAGCTGCCTTACTTTTAGAAAAAGGTTATGATGTTTATGGTACATATAGAAGAACTTCTTCTGTTAATTTTTGGAGAATTGAAGAGTTAGGAATTAAAAATCATGAAAACTTACATTTAGTAGAATATGATTTAACTGATCAATCAAATAGTATTAGAATGGTAGCTGATATTAAACCTGATGAAATCTATAATTTAGCAGCTCAAAGTTTTGTGGGAGTTTCTTTTGAACAACCAATTGCAACAGCTCATATTACAGGTCTTGGTTGTGTTCATTTACTTGAAGCTATTAGAATTGTAAATCCTAAAATTAAATTTTATCAAGCAAGTACTTCTGAAATGTTTGGTGATGTTCAAGAAATTCCACAAACAGAAAAAACACCATTTTGGCCACGAAGTCCTTATGGAGCTGCAAAAATGTATGCACATTGGATGGTAGTAAATTATAGAGAAGCTTATGATATATTTGCAACAAGTGGAATTCTTTTTAATCATGAATCACCATTAAGAGGTCAAGAATTTGTAACAAGAAAAATCACAGATAGTGTAGCAAAAATAAAACTTGGGAAATTAGATCATATAGAACTTGGAAATATGGATGCAAAAAGAGATTGGGGTTTTGCAAAAGATTATGTTGAGGGAATGTATCTTATGCTTCAAGCTCCTAAACCTGACACTTTTTTACTTGCAACTAATAGAACTGAAACAGTAAGAGATTTTGTAACAATGTCTTTTAAAGCAGTTGGAATTGAAGTTGAATTTAGAGGAAAAGCTGAAGATGAAATAGCAGTAGATAAAGCAACAGGAAAAACTTTAGTAAAAGTAAATCCAAAATTTTATAGACCAGCTGAAGTTGAACTTCTAATTGGAAATCCACAAAAAGCAAAAGATGAATTAGGATGGGAACCTAAGTGTACACTTGAAGAATTATGTGCAATGATGGTAAAAGAAGATTTAAGAAGAAATGAAATAGGTTTTTCTTTTTAATAAATGAAAAAAGTCTTAATAACTGGAATTAATAGTTTCACAGGAAAACACTTAGAAAAATATCTAAAAGAGAAGAATTTTGAAGTAGTAGGTACTACTTCAAAAACTTGTGATATTACAAATAAAGAAGATATTGTAAATGTATTAAATAAATTTAAACCAAATTTTATAATTCATTTAGCTGGAATATCTTTTGCTGCACATAAAAACAATGAAGATTTTTATAAAATCAATACAATTGGAACAACAAACTTACTTGATGCAATTTTACAAACAAATTTAAAAGTAGAAAATATTATACTTTCAAGCTCTGCAACCATATATGGAAATCAATGTAAAGAAGTATTAGATGAATCTCTTTGTCCAAAGCCAGCTAATCATTATGGAGCTAGTAAATACTCTATGGAATGTTTAGCAAGTGGATATTTTAATAAATTACCAATAATTATTACAAGACCTTTTAATTATACAGGAATAGGACAAGCCCAACATTTTTTAATACCTAAAATTGTTTCTCACTTTAAAGAGAATAAAAAAGAAATAGAATTGGGTAATTTAGATGTAAAACGAGAATTTAATGATGTTAATTTTGTTTGTGAGGTTTATTCTAAGTTACTTATAACAAAAGAAAAAAGCCAAATAGTAAATATAGCTTCACAAAATCCTATTGCACTTTTAGATGTAATAAAACTAATGAATAAAATATCAGGATATGAAATAAAAGTTTTAGTAAATCCTGCTTTTGTGCGAAAAGATGAAATAAAAACTTTATGTGGAAGTTCAAAAAAACTTTTTGAATTAATAGGTGAAATAAAAATAGATAAAATAGAAAATACTTTAAAGGGCTTATATGAAGCCTAAGATTCTTATTGATTGTATTTCTTTATTATCTCCTTTAACTGGAATTGGTAGATATACTTATGCAATTGCTAAAAAAATAGAAAAGAACAAAGATATTCAAAGTAGTTTCTTTTATGGATATTATAGTAAAACATTGATTCAATCTACGGATAAAAGAGATTTGAAAATATTGAAGAAACTTTTATCGAAAAGTCAAATATTAAAAAAAGTAGCAAGAAAAATCATAGGAGTTTCTAGTAGATTTTTTGTTCCATCTTATGATCTTTATTGGCAACCTAATTTTATACCAAATGAAGGTATAAAAGCAAAGAAAACTATTACAACAGTACATGACTTTTCATTTATATTACATAAAGATTTCCATCCAAAAGAAAGAATAGAATATTTTGAAAAGTATTTTTTCAAAAATATAATTAGAAGCGATATGCTTATTACAGGATCAGAATTTTCTAAACAAGAGATTTTGGAAAGATTAGATTTTAAAGACGAGCAAATTAAAGTAATTTATCATGGAATAGACCATAATTTATTTAAAATTCATAATGATTTAAAATTGGATTTTGAAATTCCTAAGAAGTTTATATTTAGTGTTGGAAGTATAGAACCAAGAAAGAACTTGATTGGATTATTACAAGCATATAATCTTTTATCAGATAATATAAAAAATGAATATAAGCTTGTTCTGGCTGGGTTTAAAGGGTGGGAAAATAAAGAGATAATGAATATTATAAATAAAAACAAAGAAAATATTATTTATCTTGGTTTTATTTCTGATATTGAACTTGCAAAAGTTTACAATCTTAGCTCTTGTTTTTTATTTCCTTCTTTTTATGAAGGTTTTGGTTTACCTATTCTTGAATCTATGGCTTGTGGAACTCCTGTTATTTGTAGTGATACTACTTCTTTACCAGAAGTTGGTGCAGATGCTGTTGTATATTGTAATCCTTATGAGATAAAAGATATAAAAGATAAAATAGAATTGGTGTTAAATGATACAAAATTACAAACTAGGATGATAGAAAAAGGACTTAAAAGAGCAAAGTTGTTTTCATGGGAAAAATCAGCAAAAGAACATCTTGATTTATTTGAAGAAGTTTTAAAAAATTGAAAATAGCAATAATACACGACTGGCTTGTTACAAATGCAGGTGCTGAAAAAGTTCTGAAAAATATAATAGATATTTATCCAAGTTCTGATATTTTTTCTTTAGTTGACTTTTTAAATGAAAAGAATAGAAAAGATGTAATAAATGAAAAAATAGTAAAAACTTCTTTTATACAAAAACTTCCTTTTGCAAAAAATCATTTTAGAAACTATTTACCTTTATTCTCAAAAGCAATTGAAAGTTTTGATTTATCTTCTTATGATTTAATAATTT
Source organism: Poseidonibacter antarcticus (assembly GCF_003667345.1). Lineage (NCBI taxonomy): Bacteria > Pseudomonadati > Campylobacterota > Epsilonproteobacteria > Campylobacterales > Arcobacteraceae > Poseidonibacter > Poseidonibacter antarcticus. The sequence goes on along the minus strand of NZ_RCWF01000010.1, from coordinate 50,562 downwards.
CTTCTTCATGGGCTGTTGCAAAAGGTGTTAAAACTGCACCTTCACAGATTCATATATCTTATTGTCATACTCCTATTCGTTATGCATGGGATTTATATGATGAATATACTTCAAATATAAAACAACCCAAAAAAATTCTAGTAGAGCAAACCTTAAAAAGATTAAGAAAATGGGATATAAAAACTTTATCAAGAGTTGATTTTTTTATTGCAAATTCAGAATTTGTACAAAAAAGAATAGATAAAACTTATAAAAGAGAATCTACAGTAATCTATCCACCTGTAAATACAAACAAATTCATTTTAAATGAAAAAAAAGAAGATTATTATCTAACTGCATGTAGATTAGTTCCATATAAAAAAACAAAATTAATAGTTGAAGCTTTTAATCAAATGCCAAATAAAAAACTAGTGGTAATTGGAAATGGTGAAGAATATAAGTTAATTAAAAAAATAGCAAAAGAAAATATTGTACTTTTAGGTTATCAAGAGTTTGATGAAATGATAAAGTATATGCAAAAAGCTCGTGCTTTTGTATATGCAGCTATTGAAGACTTTGGAATAGTTCCTATTGAAGCGCAAGCTTGTGGTACGCCTGTTATTGCTTTAAACGATGGTGGAACAGCTGAAACTGTAATTGATGGAGTAAATGGTGTTCATTTTCAAAAACAAACTTGTGAAGATATTATTGATGCTATTAAAAGGTTTGAACTTATGGATTTTGATTATAAAAAAATATCTTTATTATCAAAAAAATATAGCCAAGAACGATTTAAAAAAGAGTTTAAATTATTTGTAGATAGTAAAATTAAACAAATTTAATTATAAAATAAAGTATAATGATTTATGCAAATAAATAAATTTAATCTATCAACTACAATATATATGTTTTTATTACTTAGTATGGATTTTCTTATTTTACTTTTTTCTTTGGAAATAAGTAAGTATCTAAGAAGTGATATCCCAACAAATACTATGCCAGAATTTATTGCTTCAAATATTAGCAATTATTATTGGATAATTTTAGTTGTACTTTTTATTTTTATTTTAGAAAAAATTTATTTTATACGATATGATTTTTGGGCTGATACAAAAAGAGTTTTTAAAGGCTTGATTTTATCTTTTATAGCTGTTTTTACAGTTATGACTTTTGCAAAAATATCAAATGATTATTCAAGAAGTTTTATAATAATATTCTTTTTAATATCTGCTTTTTTAATTCCTTTTTCAAAAAGGTTATTTAAGAGATTTTTATTTCGTTTTGATATTTTTAAAATAAAAGTAAAAATAATTGCAAACTCCTCACAATATGAAACATTATGTAATGAAATGATTGAAAACTGGTATTTTGGTTTTAAAATATCAAAAAAAAGATATGATATAGTTCTTATATCTTCAAAAAATTTTGAAATTAAAAAATTAGAAAAAATCATTAAAATACATTCAAAAAGAACAAGAGATATGTATATTATTCCTTATATGTATCACTTAGATTTTTCACATACAAATGTAGTAGATTATTTTAATATTAGATTATCTGCTATTCATATTGAAAATAGATTGTTAAATTTCAAAAATATACTTATTAAATATGTTTTTGAAAAATCTTTAGTTATTTGTATTTTACCATTTGCATTACTTTTACATCTTTTTATAGCTATTGTGATTAAGCTTGATTCTCAAGGTACTGTTTTTTTTAAACAAAAGCGTTTTGGGAAAAATGGAAAAATTTTTAGATGTTATAAATATAGAACTATGTATATAAATGGAAATGAACTTTTAGATAAATATTTAAAAGAAAATTCCGAAGAAATAGAGTATTATAATATCTATCATAAATATAAACACGATCCTAGAATTACAAAAATAGGTAAATTTTTAAGAGCTACATCATTAGATGAATTTCCTCAATTTTTTAATATTTTAAGAGGTGATATGAATTTAATAGGTCCTAGACCTTATATGCTAAATGAAAAAGCAAAAATAGGTAAAATAAATGAAGATACTATCTTAAAAGTAAAACCTGGTATTACAGGGCTTTGGCAAGTTAGTGGAAGAAATGAATTAACTTTCAAAGAAAGAATAGAACTTGATAAATGGTATATCCAAAATTGGTCATTATGGATGGATTTTGTAATTTTTATGAAAACAATTAATGTTGTACTATCAAAAGTAGGGGCAAAATAAAGTAAAATTACTTTATAATGTTTTATATTATTAATATAAAGGATTATAATGAAAAATGCATTTTCACTTTTAGAGTTAATATTTGCTATTGTAGTTATTGGTATTATCTCTTCTTTTGCAATTCCAAAATACTTAGATACTAAAAATTCTGCTGTAATTTCTACTATTAAAAGAGATATAGCAACTGCTACTACTTCTATTCAAAGTTATTATTTAGTAAATAATGAAATTGATAAAATATCTGATGCTGTTACTTTAAATGAACAAAATTGGACAATAGAAGATTTAAAAGTTACTTATAAAGAAAATGAAAATAATTGTGTTGTATTAGAAGTAAAAAAAGATGATGATGGAGATGAATTAACACTTAGCATAACCCCTGATGTTGGTCCTATTTGTAAAAAGTTAAATGAAGATGGAATTATTGAAACTACTTATGACTTGTATTAATTATTCTAATTTTCTAACTCTTAAAAAAGAAGCAAATTTTGGTTTACCATATTTTGTAAGATTATAGTATTTAAAGCTAACCATATCTTTGATTTTTGGATGATTTATTCTTTCTTCTTTTGAAAAGCCATTTCCTAAATTGAAAATAATTCCATTTTCAAGTTTTAGAACTAAACTTTTAAAATTGCCATTTTTATAATTTATTCCAATTACTTCTGCTTCCATATCTTTAAATTTTTTTACTTTTAAGATATTTGGACTTCTACCTATAAAATATTCTAAATCTGGATTTTTTATTATTAAACCTTCAGCTTTTTGCTCTACTAGTTTATTTAAATATTCTTCCAAATGTTCTTTGTTTTTACATCTTATTTGTTTAATTATCTTGATATATTTATTATGATGTTTTTCTTGAAATTTTTTTATTTTTTCTAATCTTTTTAGAAAATTACCTTTTTCTTCTGGAACTTCAAATATATTATAAGTTATTTCATTCCAATGTTTTGATGGAATTTTATCTAAAACTATACTTTGAATATTCTCAAAATCATCTCTTTTAGTCCATAATTCACCATCAAGTTGGAACTTTGGAAAATTTTTGATAAACCAAGAAGGGGCATTTATAATATTTCCATTTTTACTTAGTAAATTTTTTCCATTCCAATATGCTCTTATTCCATCAAGTTTCTCACTCATTAACCAATTTGTAATATTTTGAGAATGATTATATGTTTTTGGTTTTTGTAACTCTATAGAAAATAAAGAAATTTGTAAAGTAAATAATAGTATAAGTAATAAAAGTAATCTCATAATAACTCTTTTAAAATAATTTATTTTATTATATTTAAAATGATATTAAATATTTCAATTAAATCATAAAGTCATAATAATTATTTAGATAAAATAATTTACTTTTCACTAGATTTAGTGTAACTTAAGGATTATTTTGAGTAAAAAAATATTAACAAAAGATGAAAAAAATTTATTACTAAATTCAATTAGAAGTGTTGATAATTTCCCTAAAGAAGGGATAATATTTAAAGATATTACGACTTTATTAAATGATAAAAAGGCCTTTAGACTTCTAATGACACATTTAGAAGATAGATATAAAGATTATAATTTAGATTATATTGCAGGAATTGATGCAAGAGGTTTTATTTTTGCAGCTGCACTTGCAGATAGATTAGGAATTGGTTTTGTTCCTGTTCGAAAAAAAGGAAAACTTCCAAATACGACAGTATGTGAAAAATATGAGTTAGAATACGGTTTTGATGAGGTAGAAATACACTTGGATGCTTTTAGAGATGATAAAGATGCACGTGTACTTTTAATGGATGATATTATTGTAAGTGGTGGAACAGCTTATGCTGCTGCTAGCTTGATAAATAAGTTAAATGTTGACTTAGTTGAAGTGTGTTTTTTAATGAATATTGAAATTTTAGGTGGTGTTAAAAAATTAAAACAAATTGCACCTGTTTATTCAGTATTAGAAATATAAGAAAGAGATATTATGAGTGATTATATACCAAAAACAAGTGCTTTTGATCCAGATTCAAAAGGTCAGTTTGGCATTTTTGGAGGACAATATGTTCCTGAAACTTTAATGCCTGTGTTAAAAGAGTTAGAAATAGAGTATAAAAAATACAGATTTGATAAAGAGTTTTGGTCTGAGGTAAATGCTTTATTAAAAGATTATGTAGGACGTGAAAATCCACTTTATTTTGCAGGAAATATTTCAAAAGAAATAGGAGCAAAGGTATATTTAAAAAGAGAAGATTTAAATCATACAGGTGCACATAAAATTAATAATGTTATTGCTCAAGGATTACTAGCTAAAAAACTTGGTAAAACAAAAGTAATAGCAGAAACAGGAGCAGGGCAACACGGTGTTGCAACTGCTACAATTGCTGCTCTTATGGGTTTAGAATGTACTGTATTTATGGGTGCAAAAGATGTAAAAAGACAAGAGTTAAATGTATTTAGAATGAAACTATTAGGTGCAAAAGTAATTGCAGTTGAAAGTGGAAGTAAAACATTAAAAGATGCAATGAATGATGCAATTAGATATTGGGTTACAAATGCACGTGATACTTTTTATATAATTGGAACAGTTGCAGGTCCTCATCCTTATCCTATGATGGTTAGAGATTTCCAAGCAGTTATTGGTTATGAAGCAAGAAAACAAATTTTGCAAAAAGAAAATAGATTACCTGATTATGTAATTGCATGTATTGGTGGTGGTTCAAATGCTATTGGTATGTTTTCACACTTTTTAGAAGATAAGGAAGTTACTTGTATTGGAATTGAAGCTGGTGGTTTAGGACTTGATACTAATAAACACGGATGTTCACTTGAAAAAGGAAGTCCTGGAGTTTTACATGGTCAATGTTCTTATTTACTTCAAGATGAAGATGGTCAAGTATTAGAAGCACATTCTATTAGTGCAGGGCTTGATTATCCAGGAATTGGTCCTGAACACTCTTTCCATAAAGATAATAAAAGTATTCAATACGATTCAATTACAGATCAAGAAGCATTAGATGCTTTCGTTTGGTTAAGTCAAGCTGAGGGTATTATTCCTGCTTTTGAAAGTTCACATGCAATTGCATATTTAAAGAAAGCTAAAGAAAAATTAAAGGGTAAAACAGTAATTGTAAATTTATCAGGTCGTGGTGATAAAGATATGATTCAAGCAAAAAGTTTATTAGATTTTGACTAAGGAATGAAAATGCAAGAGTTCTTTAAAAAGTTACAGACTCACGCTGGAAAAATATTAGCTGTTATATTGCTTATATTTATTTCTTTTATAGCCTATAGCCTTTATCAAGCGCCTGTTACAGGTTTTGAAAATAGATTTATGTACTTATTAAAAGAGTATGGATATATTATACTTTTTGCATGGGGAATGATTGAGGGTGAAGCTGGTCTTATAATGGCTGGGCTATTATCTCATTCAGGACATATGAATCTTTATATTGCAATTTTTGTTGCAGGTCTTGGTGGTTTTGCAGGAGATCAAGTATATTTTTATATTGGTAGATTTAACAAATCTTATGTAAATAAAAAGTTTAAAGGTCAAAGAAGAAAATTTGCCCTTGCTCACCTTTTATTACAAAAATATGGTTGGCCTATTATTTTTGCACAAAGATATATGTATGGTATGAGAACTATTATTCCTATTTCAATAGGACTTACAAGATATTCAGCAAAAATGTTTGCTTTTATCAATCTTCTTTCTGCTTGGTGTTGGGCTACTTTTACTATTGTTCCTGTTTGGTATTTTGGTGAAGAAATATTAGAAGTATTACATTGGATAAAAGAGTATTGGTATTTTGTATTACCTATTGTCTTAGGTTTTGGAGGAAGTATGATTTATTACTTTAACAAAGCTTCAAAAAAAGTAGAAAAAATAAATATAAATGAAAAGGTTTCAAATGAAAATTAATTTAACAAATACAAATATAGATAAAATAAAATCAGATTTACAAATTGTATTAGTAGATAATATTGATGATGTAGAAGAAAAAGAGTTATTAGAAAGTTTAGGTTTTGAAGCTCATGATGAGATTATAGCTTTTTTACCTGAATCAGGAAAAATATTTGTAGGTTTTGAAGAAGAGACTTATGACTCTTTAGCAATTGCAATTGCTACTGCGATTAAAAAGTTTCAAACGACATCTTTTAAAAGTGCAAAATTAGATTTGACTTCTTTAGATTCTCGTGTATTAAAGTTTATTGTTGAAGGTACACTTTTAGGTGCATATACTTTTGATAATTATAAATCAAAAAAAGATAAAAAGAAAAAACAAGAATTAACTATTTCTATTGAAGAGGACTCACCATCTTTAGATAATATCGAGTTAAATTCAATTTTAGAAGAATCTAAAATTATCTCAAAAGCTGTTAATAAAACTAGAGATATGGTAAATACAACTCCTGCTGATTTCTATCCTGAAGTAATGGCAGAAGTTGCTAAAAAACTAGCAAAAGATGCAAATATTGATTGTAAAATCAAGGGTGAAAAATATTTAGAAAAAAATGATATGAATGCAATGTTAAGTGTAGGACGTGCATCTATTCATGAGTCTCAATTAATTCATTTATCATATAAACCAAAAGAAGCTAAAAGTAAAATTGTTCTTGTTGGAAAAGGACTTACTTATGATTCAGGTGGGCTTTCTTTAAAACCTGCTGATTATATGGTTACTATGAAATCTGATAAATCAGGTGGTTGTGCAGTATTAGCTACTATTTGGGCTATTGCTAAACTTGAATTACCTTATGAAGTTCATGCAGTTGTAGGTGCGGTTGAAAATATGATTGGTGGAGATGCTTATAAACCTGATGATGTATTAGTTGCTAAAAATGGTAAAACTATTGAAGTAAGAAATACAGATGCAGAGGGAAGACTTGTTCTTGCTGATTGTTTATGTTATGCACAAGATGAGATAGATGATATTGATTATATTTTTGATTATGCGACACTAACTGGTGCTTGTGTAGTTGGAGTTGGAGAATATACAACTGGAATTATGGGAAATGATGAGGTATTAAAAGCAAGTGCTGTTTCATCAGCACATAATTCAGGTGAATATGCAACAACTTTAGATTTTAATAGATTTTTAAGAAAATCAATCAAATCAGAAATTGCAGATATCTCAAATATTGCAAGTACTAGATATGGTGGAGCTATTACAGCTGGATTATTTTTGGATAATTTTGTATATGAAGAAAATAAAAACAAATGGATTCACTTTGACATTGCAGGACCTGCTTATGTTGAAAAAGCATGGGGATATAATCCACATGGTGCAAGTGGTGCTGGTGTTAGAATGACAATAGAGTTTTTAAAAAGTATTAGTTAATTAATACTTTTTATGACTCTTGTCATAAAACTAATTATTCTTACTTTAAATTACCACTCTAAACTAACTTGTGTATTTGGTTTACTAAATAATTTTTTTTGAAATGTTTACTATTAAAAGAATAAATTATATTAATATTTATTGGTACAGTAATTAATGAAGTTTAATTTAGATATTAGATTGTGTTTGTATTGTCTTTATATTGTTCTATATAATCACTCTCAAAATAATTGATATTATCAACTTTTTTTTGTTTTTTAATAAAGTATATAACTCTATCAGATTTTTCCAATTTTTTATAATCTAACTTTACTATAGCATTATTAAACTCTTCGATTGTTAATCCTTGGATTTCATCACCATCTTGTGTTTTTATATACGCATAATTTTTGTCTAGCATTTTTTTTCCTTTCAAATGTAGAATTAAGTATATAATAATGTTAATTATGAACATCTTAAATGTGATTTATTGACAATTACTATGTAAATAAATCACATTCAAGACGCTATTTTACAGAAAGCTAAATAAATGCCAAAAAGACTAAGTTCATATCTTAACTTAGAAAATATTTCTCAAATTGTAATAGGATCTTTTGCTGTGCTTGTATCTTTTTCTGAACAGTTTCTTTCTTATTTTGTAAAAACTTTGCAGTATTATGAAAATTGATGATTTATCAAGGAATCAAAGAAATATTATTGACATACTTAAAAAAGTAAAAGAAAGAACAAGCATTAACAGCTAAAATAGAAGGTAAACACTCAGCCTTAAGTGGTAATCAAAATAAGGTAGAGAAGCTATTAAAATATAGGTTTTTAAGACAAAGGTAGTGAAATCTTAAAATTAGCTCCATAATACGTAGTGTCTTTATATATAAATTTCTCATTTGAAACAGAAATTTCTCCATTTAAATGATTTTCTATAATCTGTTTTGACATATGTAGACCAATTCCTGTTCCTGTGATTTCTTTTGTAGTAAAATATGCTTGAAAAACTTTATCTAAATATTCTTCAGGAATTCCTCCTGCATTATCATGAACAGTAATAATAAGTTTATTATCAATTTCTTCTGTTGCTACTTTAATTATTCTATCTTCTTTTGATTTCACAAGTTCTTCAATTGCATTATTTTTAATATTTATTAAAACTTGAATTAGTTCATTTTGATATGTAGTTAAATGAAAATCATTAATTTCTTTTATTAATTTTATATGGTGTGTTTTTGTTTGTGAAAGTATTAATTTTTCAACTTTATTTAAAGTATCTTGTATATAAAAAGAACTTTCTAATTTATTTGGTTTTAAATAACCTTGAAAATCATTTAATGTATTATTCATATAATCTACTGAATTCATTATATTTGAGACCATACTTTTTATTGTATTGTTTTCATCTATTATATTACCAAATTCTTCTTCAAGTTTTATACTTGAAGCACAAATAGAAATTGTATTTAAAGGTTGTCTCCATTGATGTGCAATATTTGTTAACATCTCTCCCATGGCAGCCATTTTTGATTGAATTACTAACATTCGTTCTTGTTTAATAATCGCTTGTTCATTTTGTAACTCTTTTTCAAATTGTTTAAGTTCAATTATTAAATCGTCTAAATCTATTGGTTTAAGAATGAAATTTTTTACTTTTAATTTTATAGCTTCAATAAAATATTCTGGTTGACTAAACGCTGAAGCTAAAATAATAGGAATATCTAAATTATTTTCTTTTAATTCTTTATACATGTCTATACCACTCATCTCAGGCATATCTATGTCAGAAATAATTATATCAGGCTTGATTTCATTTACTTTGCTTATAGCTTCAATTGGATTTTTAAAGGTATATATATTTGAAACTTCTTTTTCTAAAACAGTTGCTATTTTTTTTAATAAAAATTCATCATCCTCTACAATTATTACTCTCAAATTTATCATAAAAAAATATCTCCTAAATTAAATAAGATTTATATTAGCATATATTTATGCTTATTAAGATAAAATCTAGAAACTAAATAATAGGTATTAATTTAATGGTAGATGACTTTTTAAAAAGTATAAGTATTTTAATAGTTGATGATAATAATACAGACTTAGAAGTCATTTCTAAATCTCTAGGTAGATATTTTAAAAAAGTTCATACAGCTTCAAATGGTGCAGATGCTTTTAATATTTATGAAGAAAATAAAAATATTGATATTATAATTTCAGATATAAATATGCCTAAGATAAACGGAATAGAGTTATTAAAACTTATTAGACGTTCTGATATGCAAATCCCTTTTTTAATTGTTTCAGCAAATCTTGATCAAGAAATATTAATTCAAGCAATTAATTTAAATGTTAGTTCTTTTTTACCAAAACCTATTAATCTTCAATCTCTTATTCGAAAAATTGATATGCTTTGTGAAGGAAAATATTTTAAATATAAAGCTGAATTAAGAAAGAATGAGATTAATAATTATCTAGATTCTGTTAATAGTGTAGCCTTGATTTATAAAATGCAATCAAATGGTAATATAACCTATATGAATGAATCTATGTTTGAAGTTACAGGATATAAAGAAGAGGATCTAAAAGATTTATCTTTTGAAGATATTATTCATCCTGATATAGATAAAAAATATATTGATGATACTTGGAATACCTTAAAAGAAGGAAAACTTTGGAAAGGTAATACAAAGTTTATAAGTAAGAATAAAGAAGAATTTCATTTAAATAATACGATTTTTAAATTAGATACAGAAGAAGATTCTTATATAACTATTTCTTTTTTAACAACTAAGGAGAATCTTGAAAAAAGAGATTTTCATAAAAAAGTTTTAAATAGTATAAAAGAATTTAATATAAAAGAATTTAATTATAAAAAAGAAATAGAAAATCTTAAATTTGAAAGATCAAATTTATCAATGTTTTCAAACTCTTCTGATATTTTAGAAAAAAGAGTAAATACTTTACTCTCTCAAGTAGATAAGTATGAAAAAGATTTAAATAAAAAAGATGAAAAATACAATTCTATGCTGATGTCTAAAAGAAGTGAACTTGAGAATCATATAGAAAAAGCTCAAAAAGAAATAATTAAAGTTGATGCTCTTACTGAAGAGAATAGTATAATCAAAAATAAAATAGAATTACTAGAGAAAGAAAATATTAAGATAAGAGAGACTACAATAAATCTGGTTAAACGTGTTCGAGAACTAGAAGAAGTCTTAAAAATCGAAAGAACTAAATAACTTAATTCCCCTAACTTAGTTAATCTAACCAATACTCAAAAAGAAAGAACTAATTTGTTAAAAGAAAAAATAATTAATATAAATTTTATGAAAAGAGTACTTGTTTTTACACTAGGACTCTTTATTATGGCCTTTGGAATTTCCTTTTCTATAAAAGCAGATATAGGAGTATCACCTATATCATGTGTACCTTATATATATAGTTTAAAGTTTCCTTTATCAATAGGGGAACTTACAATAATTTTAAATGCTTTATTTATGGTAATCCAAATAGCAATACTTCGTAAAAAATATAATATTGTTCAGTTAGTACAACTTCCTGCTATTATAGTTTTTGGTTATTGTATTGATATTGCAATGCCTTTGGTCGAAAACTTAAACCCAATAAATTATATGGAACAACTAATTTTGTGCTTAATTGCTTGTGTTGTATTAGCCTTTGGAATATTTCTTGTTATTAAAACAAGATTAACCTATCTTCCATTAGAAGGATTGGTTCTTGTTATTTCGCAAACTTTTAAAAAAGAGTTTGGGAAAATAAAAATTTCTATGGATAGCCTAATGGTAGTAATAGGAGTAATTAGCTCATTTATTTTTTTAAATGAATTAGTAGGAATAAGAGAAGGTAGTATTATCGCTGCATTATTAATTGGAGCACTTATTAAGTTTTTTAGTGTTAAATTAAATGTTGTAGAAAAATGGCTTTTTAATGAAGAAATAAAAGAATCAAAAAATGAAGATTTAAGTAATAAATATAATAATACATTTGTTATTACAATTTCAAGAGAGTATGGTAGTGGTGGACATGAGATTGGAAAATATATCGCACAAGAATTAGGAATATCATTTATTGATAAAGAATTAATTGATTTAACCGCAAAACAAACAGGTTACACAACACAATATATTCAAGAAAATGAGCAGAAACTTACTAATTCATTAATATATGATTTATATGAACAAAACTATACTTATGTAAATGATGAGATACCACCAAAAGATGCACTTTTTTTAGTTCAAAGTAAAATAATAAGAGAAATTTGTGCAAAAGAATCATGTGTAATAGTAGGACGATGTGCAAATTTCATTTTAAAAGATCATCCAAATTGTATAAATATTTTTATTCATGCAAATGAAGAGTATAGAAAAGAGAAAATAAATAAAGAATATAATGTAAAAATACCTTTAGAAAATAATGACTTAAAACAATCAGATGAGCAAAGAGCGAATTATTGTATGCATTTTACAAAAAAAGATTGGCGAGATGCAACAAATTACCATATTACACTAGATAGTACATTATATGGATCAAAACAAAGTGCAAAAAAACTTATAAAACTTTTAAAAAGTAGTATTTAATATTACTTTTTCTAAGATTTTTATCTTTTTATTTTATGCTTTTGATATAATATTAAAGTTTAATTTTTCGAAGTCTTCTTTGAAGTCTTCTCCAATTTTTGTGACTTCATCATTATTATGACAAATCCAATTAATTACAAAATTTAATGAATGGCTAAAATCTTCAATAAGATCAAATATTTCAAAGAAAACTCTTGAACTACTTGAATTAAAATAAACTATTTCAATATTTAAAATAATGTCTTTATTTACTGTATTTTTAAAAAAATTTTCTAATATATTTAAAATTGGGTCATAAAATTCTAGAGTATTTTCAGGATAAGAATTTCCTTTTATATTCATTACTCCTTCATTAAGATTAAGATTTACCTCTGGTGTATATTTTGTTTCTTTTATAATAAAATTTTCCATAAAATTTTTCCTTATTTTAATAAAGCAAATTATATATTTAAATTGTTATGAAATGGTAAGAAGAACTAAAAGCATTCTATTTTATAACCAAAACCATAGACATTACTAATGTGGATATTTATAATTTTTTTTCTTAAACCTGTAATAATAGTTTTTAAAGTTTTTCTATCACCCATCTCATCATTTTTTTGCCAAACTTCATAAATAATTTCATTATAAGTAAAAACTTGGTTTGGTTTTGTTAGTAAAAAATTTAATACTTTTTTCTCTTTTGGTGTAAGCTTTAGTATTTTATTATCATTATAGAGCTCAAATTCATCTCTTTTCCATATAAGATCATTAGATATTTTTATACTATCTAATGAAATTGTATTAAATCTACTTAGCTCTTCTAAAGAGTTAACAATAATTTTTTTTAGTTCTATTAAGTTTATTGGTTTGATTAAATATTTAAAAAGTTTAAGTTCTGTTGCTGCTAAAAGTGTATCAATATCATCTTTAAAAGTTGTAATTATTATTTTTGAGTTTTGATCAATTTCTCGTATCTTTTTTATAAGTTCAATTCCATCCATAATTGGCATTTTTAAATCACTTATAATTACATGAGGATTAAATTTTTTATAAAGTTCAAAAGCTTTTTTACCATTAACTGCAGTAATTACATTATAATCTTCTTTTAAAACTTTTGATAGCATACTTAAAGTGACAAGTTCATCTTCAACTATTAATATACGATATTTCAAATAAGACCTTTTTATTGATAATAATCATTATAAGCAAAAAATACTTATACGATGTTTTGTTAGTATTTTATTAAATAATAAAATTAAAGATCCTTTTCCATCTCTTTTAATAAAGTCATTCTCATCCAAGCTGAAGTAGTAATCTTAACTCCAACTTCTCTTGACATATTTAAAGCCTGTTGCTCAATCCAATCTTTTTCATGTTTGTTTAATGCAACAGGAATAGCTACATTTCTTACTTCTTCTTGTACTTTTTTTGGTCTTCCTGCTTTTTTCTTTGTAGGTGCTTTTTCTTTTAAAACTTTTTCATTAGTTTGAATTTTTGAAGAATTTTGTTTTAACTTATCTGCATAGCCCATAATTAATCCTTTAGTGCTTTTTTAATATTATTCATATCTTCTATTGCATTTCTATAAATATGTCTTTTAAATCTATTTGTTCCAGCTTTATTTTCAATAGCTTCACAATCAAATAAACTATCTTCTAATACAGAAGAATCTCTAACAAATAAAATAGTAAAATTTATATCTTTATATGATTTTTTTATCTCTTCTTCTAAATACTCTTTTAACTCAATAGCTTTGTTGTTGTTCTTAGTTCTATTAATTACAATGATTATATCCTTGTTAATTTCAGATACATCTTTAAGTGTTGCAATAGTAGCTTGAACATCAACAATTGAAGTAAGTGTTGGTATTATAATTTTACTAGCTTGTTTAATAATATCATTTATTCTAGAATCTTTAAATCCACCAAAATCATAAACTACATTTTCATCAAATGGAATTTCATCATAATCTTCAGTTGAAACTAAAAAACCTTTTTCTTCTGGCATTAAATTATGTGCAGATGAATGAGAATCATTCGTAACATAAGTATAATTTAACATTTGAGATACCTGAACAGATAGAGTAGTTTTACCAACTCCACCTTTTATACTATAAACAACATACGACAATATAAGCTCCTAATAATTATTTCTATATTTGATATAAAATAATTATAACTAATATATTATTAACAATTACTTCTATATATAAATATAATATTATATGTTTAATATATTTTTATTATAACTAAATAGAGAGTTATTATTTTATTTATATTTTATATAATATTTCTATATATAAATATAAGAATAAACAATTGTTTAACTATATTTATACTAATTAAAAAAATAAACTCATTATTTCTTATGTTTAATAAGATAAATTTTATCTACTTCTTTGCCATTATCGTTTATAATCTGTTTGTAGAAAATACTCTGTTTAATTGATGGGTTATTATAGAATAAATACTAAAGGATAGAAATGGGATTAGGTGTAGGAATAGTAGGATTACCAAATATAGGAAAGTCAACGACTTTTAATGCTTTGACAAAAGCTCAAAATGCAGAGGCACAAAATTATCCATTTTGTACAATTGAACCAAATAAAGCAATTGTACCCGTTCCAGATAAAAGATTAGATGAATTAGCAAAAATTGTAATTCCTGATAAAATCCAACATTCAACTATTGATTTTGTTGATATCGCAGGTTTAGTAAAAGGTGCATCTAAAGGTGAAGGTTTAGGAAATAAATTTTTATCTAATATTAGAGAAGTTGAAGTTATCTTACATATGGTTAGATGTTTTGAAGATGAAAATGTTGTACATGTTGAAGGTGGAATTGATCCTTTAAGAGATATTGAAATTATTGAAACTGAACTTATCTATGCCGATATTACTCAAGTTGAAAGAAAATGTGACAAATTAAAAAAAGAATCAAAATTTGATAAAGTTGCAGCTGCAAAATTTGAAATTGCATCAGCTTTATTAAAACACTTAGAAAATTTAGAATCTGCTAAAACTTTTGAAGATTGTGAAAATGAATTATTTATTGAATTAGATAAAGAGTTAAGACTTTTATCAAATAAAGATGTTATTTATGGTGCAAATGTTGATGAAGATTCTTTAGCAGATGGTGGAAATAAATTTGTTGATTTAGTAAAAGAACACGCTTCAAAAGTGCAAGCTGATGTAATTGTATTATGTGCAAAAATTGAAGAAGAATTAGTTGGACTTGATGATGATGAAGCACAAGAATTTTTAACAGATTTAGGTGTAGAAGAATCTGGATTAGAACAAATTATTCATAAAGCATTTGATAAACTTGGACTTCAATCATACTTTACAGCTGGAAAAGTTGAAGTAAGATCTTGGACAATTCCAAAAAATACAAAAGCACCACAAGCAGCAGCTGTTATTCATAATGACTTTGAAAAAGGTTTTATTAAAGCAGAAGTAATAGCTTATGAAGATTTCATTGCCTTAGGTGGAGAAGCAAAAGCAAAAGAAGCTGGAAAGTTAAGACTTGAAGGTAAAGATTATGTTGTTCAAGATGGTGATATTATGCACTTTAGATTTAATACGTGATGAGTACTGATATTATAAAAAGAATTGAGTCATTGTCTCCTTTACCTAAAACAATTATAGATATTGAAGAGTTTAGAAAAAAAAGTGATAAGGAGGCTTCTGATTTATTAGAAATAATAGAAAAAGATGCTTTAATTATTTCTACTTTATTAAAAATTTCTAATTCTGCAATGTTTGGATTTAGGTCTAAAGTAGAAACACCAAGTCGTGCTGTTAATTTATTAGGTATTAATTTTACAATTACTATTGCTATTGGTGGAACGATTCAAAATCTTTTAAAGACTAATTTAGAGCCATATGGAATTACAAGTGATGATTTTATGAGAACATCAAATCTCTCTTCATCACTTGTAAGTTTATGGTTAGGAAAAGTTAATTATGATTTAAAAGAAGAGTTATTACTTCCTGCATTATTACAAGAAACTGGAAAATTTATTTTAGCAGATAATATAATTAATGATGGGAAATGTGAAGAGTTTAAAGCAAAAATTTCTTCAGGTATAAATTTAGCTCTTGCTGAAAAAGAAGTTGTTGGATTTAGTAGTTCAGAAATTACTGCGAAAATATTTAGACATTGGAAATTAAGTGAAAACTTAATTGAATTAATTGAAAATGTTGATAATATTTCTAACTGTGATGAAAGAATTAAAGAGAAAGTTCAAATACTTGATGTAATTAAAACCGCATGTGAAATTACAAATCCATTAAGCCAAAAAAATATAACTCTTGCAATTAAAAAAGCTAAAAATTATGGTTTAAATGTAAAAGCTTTAGAAGAAGCAATTGAAAAATTAGAAGATAGATTATTAGATGAATAAAGTCTAATAATCTATTATAAACCTTGCAAAATAATATTCCATAAATATTCTACTTCTTCATCATTTAGATTGATTAATTTTTTTTCTTCAAATAACTCTTTTATTTTTTTCAATTCAAATATTCTTGAATAAGTACACTTAGCATGAACAGGAAGAAAACCTCTAACCAATGAGATATTCTCAGTAATTTTATTCTCACATATTAAACATTCATAATCTGTATGGAGTCTTCCCTCATGTTCTAAAATAGATAAATAAGATTCACAAATTGCTCTTAGTGCATTTTGTTTAATCATAATATGTACTAAATTATCTAAATTATAAAAATAAAAAGAATCAATTTCTTCTAAGTCTTTAAAATGAGGTTTGAAGTTTTTTATAAATCTTTGCCAGCAATACATTTTTTCATAATCTAAAATCCACTCAAAACCTAGTTGTATTACATCTTTTAGTCTTGGAATCGTTGATTTTGTATCTTCTAGTTCGAAATCTATTTTATAACCTATATTAATATTAGAATGTCTAGCACCATAAAATCTATAAGTTGTTAAAATAGATGTCTCTGTTAGTATTGAAACAATTAAGTCATCATCTTTTACAGGTTTTATATCTATTATATAACCTTGCATAAAAAGATTAGTCCTCTTTTCTCATTTCATTTATTTCTTCAATTATTTCTTTTGCTTCCTCATTATCAATAGCATCATCTTCAATATCTTGAAGCATAGCATTAAAATCATCTCTCATCTCTTGCATAGAGCTTAACTCTTCTTTTGTTCTTTCATCTTCTTTTTTTGCTGCAATTATTTCAAATAATTCATCAATGTAATCTTCTATTTCTATTAGTACGTCATTCTTTATTAAAGAGGCTAATTCTTCTTGAATAGTCATAAGTATCCTTGTTTAATTTATTTGCAATTGTATCTAAAAAAAACTAGCCTTTTGCTTCAATAAAACCAAATAATAAATCTGATATAATCAATAAAATAATTATGTAAGGAAATTTAATGGCAGAATTTAATAATGTTTCTATCGCAAAAGCTGCATGCGTTCTTTTTGAAGGTAATATAACAAGCAGAAGTATTGAATTTGATGATGGTTCTAGAAAAACTTTAGGTATTATGCTACCAGGAGAATATGAATTAAATACAGTTCATACTCAAATTATGGATATTCAAAGAGGTGAGTTGGAAGTTCTTTTACCTGCAAAAGAGTGGGTTTCATACAAAGGACCTGCAACATTTAAGGTTCCTGCAAATTCAAAATTCAAATTAAGAGTGACATCATTAGTTGACTATTGTTGTTCATTTATAAAAAATAATTAGAATAAATTTATAAAGTTTATTTACAATGCGAATTAATCGCATTGTAAAACGTTTAATATAAAATCTCTTCTTTAATCTCTTCAAATTTTAATATTTTTTTACCAGCATGACTTTGAGAAAATTCTTTGGCTTCTTTTTCATTTTTAAAAGGAATTAATTCTTCACCCATTGGTCCATAAATATTTGAACCTATTACATAATAAGCGCTTTTTGCATCAATTGCATTTAAACTATAATAATCAGTTACAATCATTTTACTTATATCACTTTTTTTATGATTATGATTGAATTTACTTGGATTAAAATAAAACTTCATCATATCTTTTACACCATCAAAATAATGAGTGTGTTTTTGACTTACATCAATTTGCGCTACCCATTTTGGATATTTTGATACAAACATTCCACATACTGGGCATTTTGCATCTTCAGGTACTTTTATCATTTTATCTTTATTTGCAGCTAAAATAGGGTCATATAAATAAATCGCAACTGCTTGTTGCATATTTGCTTTTAAAGGTTTACATAATTTATTATCTATAATATATTTTTTAGCTTCACCTACAGAATTAAACTCAGGATGTTTATCTTGTTTACACATAGCTTCGTAAATTTTTTTACCTTTTTTTGCAACAGGAACCCTTTTTTTATCAACCATCGCATTATCTTTATTTATATCTTTTTTTGCAATTTCTAATGCTTCATCAAAGTTGTGAATTTTTCCTCCAAACTCTTTTTGAAAAGCTATAGCATCATTTTCATTTAAAAATGCATATTTACTAATAGCACTCATCGTACCTTTTTTTGAAGAACCCACTACATAAAATGCTTTTTGTGCATCAATTAATTTTAATGATTTTGTATCAACAACTTCAATTTTTTCTATCTTGTCATTATAATGATTATGAATCTTTGCTTGACAATGAAGAGAACAATACTGTTCTTTATTACCATTTTTGAAAGTTGTAACGTGATTAGTTTTGTAAAATTTTGTTAAGTGCATTCCACATACATTACAAAAGTTTTTACTTGAATCAGTTTTTACCAAAGTAGCATCTTCAGATTTTACAGTTTGGAACATTTTATGTTCATTTGCATTTAGTGATGTAAGAGCTAGTCCTACAATACTTAGCATAATTAGCAGTTTTTTTAACATTAGTTTTCCTTATTTTTGTTTGTAAAATTATATTACGAATAAGTTAAATAAATGTTAATAAATGAAGATTGGATAGGAAATAGAGTTAAGGATAGAGAAACTCTATCCTTATTTTAATTATGCAGCTTTTTTAACTGCTTTTTTTGCAATTTTTTTAGCACATTTTAATTTTTTAGGTGCTTTTTTAACAAGTACTTTTTTAACTGTTTTTACTAATTTAGCCGCTTTTTTCTTTTTAAGATCCGTTTTTTTAACTGCTTTTTTTGCAACTTTAGTGATTACTTTTTTCTTTAATTCTTTTGCCATTTTTGGCTCCTTTATTATTTAATTATTGAAAGTATAATCATTTATAACTTAAATGTATGTTAAGATATATATTTAAGTAATAAAATATAGAGTTTTTTATGAAAAATAGTATAAAAATTTCAAATTATAAATATAAATAAAATATTATTTAATAATAATTATATGTTAAGTTGCTTTTAGCTTATAAAAAATAATATGATAAAAGCATTTTTAATAAGAGAATAGTCTATATTTATTTAATTTATGAATATAATATTAGATAATCTTATATCGTTAAAATATAAAGTTGAATAATTTAAAATAGCTTAAATATCTTTAAGTTGAATATATTCATCTTCGATTTCATGTTTTATTTCACTTTTTTCAAGTAGTTCTGTAATTTCAATTAGTGCTTCTAGTTTTGATTGTTTAGTCATACTATTTATCTTAAATTTATTTGTTTTATCAATAAAAGAAATATATGGATATTTTTTTAATACTTCTTTTTTAAATTTCTCAATTATGAATATTTCTTCATTTATATTAACAATTTCACAATTAAAGTTATTAAGAAAAATTTTTATAATTTGACTTGGATCAAAAGGTTTAATTAAAATATTTGTTTTATTTTCCGCTCTACATTTTACACAGTCCATATTATTAAAACAAGTAAATTCATCATTTAATAGTATAATATTTTGTTGTTTATGCATATTGTGAATATGGTCTACAATTTCTATACTTATTTTATTATCAAAATCTATAAAAACAATATCATAAGTATATTGATTATATTGATTACGAAAATTATTAAGAGTAGATACGTATTCTATATGGATATCTATTGACAGATTTTGGATAATATTAGATATTTGATTATATGTATCTGGATTTTTATCATAAATTAAAGTTTTCATATTTATCCTAATTACTCTTTGAGTTATTATTTTAATTGAATTTAATGAATAAAAAATGAATTTAATTTATAATTATCCTAATTTATATATATTTGTAATATCATTGCGAAGCGCAATAAATTCTTCTATATCTCCATCATGATTTAATATTGGCATGATTGAAGTTTGTACATAGTATGCATGACCATCTTTTGCTCTATTTTTTAATACACCAGACCAAATTTCTTTTTTATATTTTATAGTATCCCACATTTGTGTAAACATTTCTTTAGGAGAATCAGGATGTCTAATAATATTGTGAGCTTGACCTATTAGTTCTTCTTTTGTATAACCTGATAAATCTGAAAATACAGGATTAACATAAGTAATTATTCCATTTATATTAGTTTTAGATATTACAGCAGACTGATCAACAATTTTTTTATAATTATCTAATATTTTTTTATTATCACTTAATTCGAATATTAACTTTGTATTATCAATATGTTGCTCGACTTTTAATATAAACTCTTCTGCAAAAATAGGTTTACGTAAACATTCATCAGCTCCATTATTATATGATTCCCTAACAGTTGCATAAGTTCTATTTTCATCAGATAAAACAAAGAAACTAATTACTTTTGATATATCTTGTTTGATTAATTGTATAAATTCAAAGCAGTTTTCATAATTAAGGTCTAGTATAATTAAACTATATGGTTTTGATTTTATTAAATCAAAAGCTTCTTCAAAATTATTTAAAATATCTACATCATAATTTCGTGGAACTAATAAATCTTTTATTTGCTGACAAGTTTTTTTTGATTGTTCAATAATAAGAATATTATTGAATCTTGTGTTGTTTTCTACTTTATAGATTGTTTTATAAATGGAATTTGATAAATAATCTACATCAGAAATATCTACTATATAATCTAAAACACCTTTAAAATAAAGATAATCTTTGTAATGAACATCTTCAGTACTTGATAATACGATAATTTTTGTAGTATAAAGCTCTTCAAATTTTCGTATAAAATCAATACCTTCTCCATCAGGAAGGTCTAAGTCTAAAATAATATAAGCATATTTACTATTATTTATATAATCTCTTGCTTGTTGTAGTGTATAAGCATTTTCACATTTAAAACCATATCTTTCAAGTTTGTAAGATAAACGTTCATTTCTCTTATAATTTCCTTTCACAATAAGTACTTTTACATCTAATTTTTCATAAGTAGTGTTAAATTTAATCTTCGAATTAGGATTATTCCAAGAGATTTTATATCCCATTCCACTTTGATTTAAAATTATTTCATTAAAACTCTTTTTACGTATTTTTCTAATTACTGTCCTAATAGTATCTAATGAAGTTCTATTTTTAGAAATAGTATTTTGTATTGTTTCATAAGATACGCATGAACCTTTTGCATCAATTAGTATTCTTATTAAATTGTTTTCTTGAGAAGTAAGTTTAATAATTTTATTTTCTGCTGTTTTAATATCATTTCCATTATAAATATAATGCTTACCTAAGTCAAAATTTAAATCAACTTTTACCTTTTTACTTTTTAAACTTTTATCAATTATTATGAGTTTTTTTATAACATTTAATATTTTCTCTAAAGTAATATCTTTAAATAAAAACTCATCTACTTTTACTTTAATAGCTTGAAGTAAAATATCTTTATTTGATTCACTTGTAATTATTACACTTTTAATAGTAGGAGATATTTTTTTTATTTTTTTTATTAAATTTATACCATTACCATCTTTTAATTGAGTATCTGTGATTACTATATCTGGATTATGAAAAGAATTTTCTATGATAGCATCTTTTAAAGTACTTGTATATTTTACGTTATAGTTTTGAGCTAATAATGCTAATAAAAGTTTTTGACCATATTCTTTGTTTGAATCTACATATAGTATTTTTGTACTATTCATTATGTACCTTATTTTCGTATTATTTCATATTATATAAAAAAAATGAATATTTAATGAACATAAAACTATTTATTTTGAAATTTTCTTTTCTAAAGCTTAGTATTGTTTGAATTGGCTTTTGATATAATAAGAACTAAATCAAATATTAAGTAAAAGCAAATAGGATAAAAATGATAGACTTAGGTCATAAAATAATTGGAACAGGTACAAAAAAAGTTATGTTTTTACATGAACTTATGGGAAATTATAAAAATTATGAACCCACTTTCCCTTACTTGGATACTCAAAAATATACTTTTATATATGTGGACTTACGAGGATATGGATTGTCAAAAGATATTGAAGGTGAGTATAGTTGTATTGAAGCTGCAAATGATGTTAAAAATCTTATAACTTTGTTGGATTTAGATGAAGTTGTTATTGTAGCACACTCTATGTCTACGATGATAGCACAAAAAATCGCACTATTAGATACAAGAGTTTTACAACTTATTCTTATCACACCCATTCCTGCATCTGGTATAAAACTTCCAGAAATAGCAAAAAATAAACTTATAAATGAAATGAGTGAAAATAAAAATAAAATTGAAGAAATAGTATATAGTTCAAGTAAAAGATACAATAAAACTTGGGCAAAAAGTAGAATAAAAATGGCATACGAAGCATCAAGTTTAAAAGCTAGAGTAGGGTATATGAAAATGTATTTAGAAACTGATTTTTCCAATGAAGTAGAAAATATAAATATTCCTATTAAAATAATAGTTGGAAAGTATGATTTTCCTATTTTTTCATTAAAATTAGTTACAAAACTATTTTCAGAATATTATAATGATTTAGAAATTATAGAGTGTCAAGAAGCAGGGCATTATCCAATGTTAGAATGTCCAGTATATTTTGCATCAAAAATTGAAGAATTCTGCTCATAAAAAAAGTCAAAAATTTTAAAACTCTACCTTTTAGATACTTGTAGACTATAAACAACATACGATAATATAAGCTTTTACTAATTATTTCTATATTTAATTATAACTAATATATTATTACTTATTATTCCTATATATAAATATAAAATTATATATTAAATATATTTTTATTATAACTAAACTTTAGGTACAAATATTTAGAACTTAATAGGTACATAATCTTATTTGATTTGTTTATCACTTAATTATTGGAATAAAATAATATATAAAATAAGAGTTAAATAATAGCCGGTGTAAGTTTAGTGACAATTGACATATTTTTATCATTATTTCCAATTATAATCAAAAGATTATATATTATTCCGAAGGATAAGAATGAAAAGAGTGATTATTATTGGAGCTAGTTATGCTGGTCTCTATGCTGTTAAAAATTTTTCAGAGTGTAAGAATATTGAAGTTGTTTTATTTGATAAAAATGAATATCATTATATTCAAGTGGAATCTTATTCTTTTGTATCAACATCTCAAAATATTGATGACGTTACTATAAATATAAGTCAATATATAAAAAGTTTAAATAAAAATATAAATTTTTATAATGAAAAAATAGATTATTTTGATTCAGAATTAAATGAAGTTATTACAGATAAGAATATTAAATATTCTTATGATTATTTAATAATTGCAACAGGATCTCTGACAAATTTTCCTATTCAAGTTCCAAATATTAAAGAATATTCAATTGGAATTAAAACTCTTCAAAGTGCTGTCAAAGTAGAACGACTGTTTAGTTCTCTTATTAAAAATAAAAATAAAAAATTTAATATTGTTATTGGTGGTGCGGGTCTTTCTGGTATAGAAGTAGCTACTGAGATGGCTGCAATTATAAAAGATAAATTTCATAATATGAAAGATAATAATTTAGAGATAAATATCATTATTGTAGATGGTATGAAAACGGTTTTACCAAATATGGATGATAGATTAGTCAGAGCTTGTGAAAAAAGATTAGATGAATTAAATGTAAAAACATATTTAGGTTCATTTATAACGGATGTAGATAAAAATAAGATTTATTTAACTAATGAAACTGTTGTTGATTACGATTATTTTATTTTTACAGGAGGGATTAAAGCTGTTACAATTAATTCCAATAAGAACCATGATGTTAATAAATTGAATCAATATATTGTCAATCAAAATTTAAAAATGAGAAATGAAAAGAATATCTTTGTTATAGGTGATGCTGCTGAAATAACTTTAAATGATAAATATTTTGCTCCAACTGCACAACTTGCAATTCAATCAGGTGAATATGTATCAAAATATATTCAAAATGAACTGTCGTTTAAATATACAGAAAAATTTAATCCTAAATCAAACGGTGTTTTGATTTCCTTAGGTGGTAAATATGGGATAGGTTTAGTTTTTAATAAATTATTCATTAAAGGGTATGTAGCATTTTTATTAAAGAATTTTGTTACTTATATGCATAAAATAAAATTTATTATGAAATAAAAATAAATTAGATTTTGCCATAATTTTATCATTTTATAAATATAAAATATCAAAAGGCTTTGTTTAATATTATAATTAATTATAAGGATATAAAATGTATAGAAATTTAGAATATAAAAAAAATAATAAAGTAGGAATAATAACTTTTACAAGAGAAAGTGCATTAAATGCTCTAAATAAAGAAACTCTTCAAGAATTATCATTATTAATTGACAATATAAATAAGGATAAAGAGGTGACAGTTATTGTAATGAGTGGTAAAGGAAGAGCATTTGTTGCAGGTGCTGATATAAAAGAATTTGAAGGTTTGAGCGTAGATGAAGGTAGAGACATTAGCAATCAGGGCTCAGCTTTATTTAGGAAAATAGAGTTATCAGACAAAATTTTTATAGCAGGTATAAATGGATTTGCTTTAGGTGGAGGATGCGAACTTGCAATGGCATGTGATATTAGGATTGCTTCTACAAAAGCTAAGTTTGGTCAACCTGAAATAAATCTTGGACTAATACCTGGTTTTGGAGGGACTCAAAGATTGATTCGATATGTTGGACTAGAAAAAGCTAAAGAGCTAATTTTAACTGGAAGAATTATAGAAGCTGAAGAAGCTTATACTATAGGTCTAGTAAGCAAGATTACTGATGATGAACTTTCAGAAGTCACTATGGACCTAGCTAATAAAATAGCTTTAAAGAGTCAAGATATAGTGAAATATACAAAAAGAATTATGAATAGTTATTTAGAGAATTCAGATTGTTATTTATCTAGAGAATCAGATATTTTTGGGATGTGTTTTAATCTCCCTGATCAAAAAGAAGGTTGTTCTGCTTTTATTGAAAAAAGAGAACCTATTTTTAATAAAGAACAATAGAATTGAGTGGAACTTTTAGTAGTTAATATTTTGCTATTTCTTTTAATAGAACAATTCTTATTGTAGTATCAACCATGGTACTATTTACTATTTTGTAATTTATCTTATTGTTACAACATTATTTAAAGAAGCAGGAAATATGAAAAAAGTTATTTCCTGCAATAATAGTTATATTAGTTCTTAATATAAAATGATTTGATAATACTTAAGAAACATAATTAAAATATCTAAGTTATCATCTTTCTTAAATATAAATCTATTATTCTTACTTGAGAAAACTATTCTTTAGTAGTAGGAATATATGTAATATCTCCTATATACCTTTTACATTTAAAATTTCAACTGGATTAATATTATATTGTTTACTTGAAAGATCAAAACATTTAGGTAAGTATGACAGTAATAATGTTGTTTTTGAAGAGATGATAGTTCTAATATCGTAAAATAAATCTTTACCCTTTATAGATTCTAAGATACAAAATAAAGAGTAAAGAATTTATTTATTTAAAAATAGGTTTTCTTTCTTTATCTCTTCATAATTTTTAAATAATTCTTCCTTATGACATTTTAATGTCATCTTTTCTATATATACTAATTTATATAAAAAATAAGGAGTTAATAATGAATTTTGGAATCAGTGAGGATCATAATGTATTAGTAGATAGTCTTAGAGACTTTGTTGATAATGAGATAAAACCTATAGCTATCGAAATTGATGAAAAACATGAAATACCAACATCTTTGATTACACAGATGAGTGAGTTGGGATTTATGGGTACATATATTCCTGAAGAATATGGTGGGGCAGGAATGGATTATTTTTCTTACATTTTAACAGTAGAAGAAGTTTCAAAAGCTTGTGCTTCAACAGGTGTTTTAATTGCAGCACATACATCATTATGTTGTGGACCAATATTATCTTATGGAACAGAGGAACAAAAGAAACAATATCTTCCTGATTTAGCTAGCGGTAAAAAAATTGGTTGTTTTTTACAAACAGAACCAAATGCTGGAAGTGATGTTGTAAATATTGATACAAAATATAAAGAAGAAGATGATTGTTATGTAATATCAGGTTCTAAAATATTTATCACTAATGGAGCATATAAAGGTACAGGTATTTTAATTGCCACAAAAGATAAGACATTAGGACATAAAGGCTTATCTGCTTTTATTATTGATTTATCAACACCAGGTGTTGAAGTTACTAAAAATGAAGTAAAGATGGGTATTAGAGGTAGCTACACTACAGCTTTTGGTTTGGATTCAGTTAGGATTCCTAAGGAAAACTTATTAGGAAAAGAAGGTGATGGTTTTAAAATTGCCATGGAAACTCTTAATGCTGGAAGAATAAGTATTGGAGCACAAGCTTTAGGTATTGCCCAAGGTGCACTTGATAAATCTATTGATTATACACAAGAAAGAAAACAATTTGGAAAACCACTTTCTGCTTTTCAAGCTGTATCTATGAAATTAGCTGAAATGAAAGTTAGAATAGAGCAAAGTAAATTGTTAATTTATAAAGCTGCTTGGTTAAAAGAGAATGATAAACCATATATTATGGAATCAGCTATGGCAAAACTTTCTGCCTCTGAAACAGCTACTTTTGTTACAAAAGATGCAATTCAAGTTCATGGTGGCTATGGATTTATATGTGAATATGAAGTTGAAAGAATGTATAGAGATGCAAAAATCACAGAAATATACGAAGGTACTAGTGAGATTCAAAGAATAATCATTGGTAAGATGTTAATAAAGTAATAGATTTAGGAGTAGAAATATTTCTCACTCCTAAAATAATATATATATAATTTAATTTAGGGAAGATTATGGAAATAACTAGAGAAGTATATTGGAATGTTGGTAATAATGCAACAACAATAGGATTAATGTATTTGTTTACTTTTTTAGCAATGGGATTAGTTGTGTATTTTTTTTATAAAAGATACAAAGTATATCAATTAGGAAGACCTTTAAATAGAACTGATAATATTGGTAAAAGAATTAAGTATATGCTTACTAATATGATGGGACAAATTAGAGTTAGAAGAAATAGTCGTCCAGGAATTGCACATAGTATATTCTTTTGGTCATTCATAATTTTATTTATTGGAACATTTTTAGTATTTGTTCAAGCAGATATTACTAACCTTTTATTTGATTATGTTTTTCTAAAAGGTGATTTTTATAAAATTTATTCACTATCTCTAGATATAGCAGGTTTTGTTGCAATAATAATGATGACAGCTTTATTTATTAGAAGATTTATTTTTAAACCTAAAAACCTAATAACTTCACGTGAGGATACAATTATACATATTCTTTTATATCTGATTTTAATTACTGGATTTTTAATTGAGGGTATAAGAATGGCTGCAACTGAACTTATAACTAATCCAGAATGGATGATTTTTTCTCCTATTGGTATGGTTATAGCTAATATGCTTTCAGAGGTAGATTCTACTACTTTATTACTTACACATAAAATATTATGGTGGGTACATCTTTTTATCGTGCTTGCTTTTTTTGTTGTGATACCTTTAACTAAATTAAGACATATGTTTACAATTACAGCAAATTATGTATTTAAAGATACAGGACCTACGGGTAAACTTGTTACTTTAAATATGGAAGATGAAAATATTGAGACTTTTGGAGCTTCTAAGGTGGCAGATTTTACATGGAAAGATATCTTTGATGCAGATGCTTGTATAAGTTGTAATAGATGTGAAGATATTTGTCCTGCAAATGCAACAGGAAAACCTTTATCTCCAATGAGTATAATCCATAAAATAGGCGATGCTGCTTTTAATGATCCAGAACGAAATTTAATAGAAGATATTGGTCGAGACTCTATTTGGTCGTGTACTACATGTAGGGCTTGTGAAGATATTTGTCCTTCTGCAAATGAGCATGTAAGTAAAATCGTAGATATTAGAAGAAACCTTGTTCTTATGGAAGGTGAATTTGCTGGGGATGAAGTTATGAAAGCCATGGATAATGTTGAAGTTAATGGTAATCCTATGGGGTTGGCACTAGCATCAAGAGGTGATTGGGCAATTGGACTTGATGTTGTAATTATGAGTGATACTTATGAAATAATAGAAAATCCTGTTGATGTTCTTTATTACGTAGGATGTTATGCTTCTTTTGATGCTAGAAATCAGAAAATTGCAAAGAATTTCGTTGAAATATGTAATGCTTCTGGGATTAAAGTAGGTATTTTAGGAAAAGAAGAAAAATGTTGTGGGGAACCTATTCGTAAAATGGGTAATGAATATTTATATCAAGAACTTGCAAAAGAAAACATTCAAAACCTAGATAAATATAAAGCACTTAAAATTGTAACAACTTGTCCACACTGTTTTAATACTTTAAATAAAGACTATAGAGATTTAGGATTTGAAACAGAAGTAGAGCATTATACGGTTTTTCTTAATAGACTGGAAAAAGAAAAAAGAATTCCTATGGAAGAAAAAGAATTTGATTGTACTTATCATGATTCATGTTATTTAGTAAGACACAATGATATAGATGAAGAGCCTAGATCTCTTTTAAATTCTGCTGGTGCAAATATTATAGAAATGACTAAAAGTAGGAAAGATACTTCTTGTTGTGGTGCAGGTGGTGGAAGAATTCTTGCCGAAGAGCATCTTGGAAATAAGAAGATTAATGTTGATAGAGTAAATATGGCTCAAGAGACAGGGGCTCCAACGTTAATTTCTAATTGTCCTTTCTGTCTTACAATGTTTGAAGATGGAATTAAAATGGCAGATTGTGAAGATAGTCTTGTAGTAAAAGATTTATCAGAAATAATAGTTGAAAGACTAAAAAAATAATAAAGGATATATAAATGAAAATACTTGTATGTATTAAACAAGTTCCTGATATGGAATCAAAATTTAAAGTAAATGCTCAAAATAATTGGTTTGATGAAAATGATTTAGCATATCGTATAAATGAGTATGATGAATATGCTATTGAGCAAGCAGTTCAGCTAAAAGAACAATTATCAGATGTTGATATTACTGTTTTATCTGTAGGTCCAAATAGAGTTAAGGAAGCTTTAAAAAAAGCTCTAGCAATGGGATGTGATAGAGCTATTCATATTGAAGATGAAGAATCATATATAAAAGATTCTTCACAAATTGCAAGCTTAATTGCTGATTTCTCTAAAGATAAGGAGTTTGATATTATTTTCACTGGAATGCAATCACAAGATAGAGGATCTGCACAAGTTGGTGTTATTATTTCAGAATTGTTAAATATTGCTTGCGTATCTACAATAGCAGATTTTGAATATAACGATAGCATTACTGTTAAAAGAGAACTAGAAGGTGGATTAAAGTCTATTATTAAAGTAGATACTCCTGTTGTATTAACTTGTCAATTAGGACTTAATACTCCAAGATATCCTACTTTACCTAATATTATGAAAGCAAAAAAGAAAGAACTATTAACTATTGATAGTTTAGAGTTATCAAGTACTGATAGTTTAAATGAAACACTTAATTTTTACTATCCAGAGAAAAGTGGTGCTTGTCTTATTTTAGAAGGTGATACTTCAGAGCTTGCAGATAAATTAATTACAATATTAAAAGAAAAAACTTCGGTTCTTTAAAAGGAAATTATTATGAAATTATTATTAGTTGGAGAATATAGAGAAAATAAATTGTTGGATGTTACTTACGATTTAATAGGATTTGCAGATAAATTAGAATCAGAAAAAGTAATGGTAGCTATTGGTTATGAATCAGATGTCCCAAAGTTTGATGGCAAGCTTTACTTAGCAGATGCCAATGAACTAGGGGAGTATAACCCTTCAACTCATAAACAATTGATTTTAGATGTTATTGAAAAAGAAAACCCAGATTTAATAGTATTTATACATTCTTCTTTTGGCTGGGATTTAGCTCCTAGAGTTGCTACTTCATTAAAAGCAACACAATTGACAGAGGTTGTTGAGTATAAGGACAATTCTTTTATTGTTCCTTCTTGTAATTCAAAGTTGAGAAGAGAACTAAAATCTAAAACTTCAAAGACTGTTATTACAATTCAAGCTGGTGCTTTTACTCCTCTTTATGATTCTGTTGGAGTTCCTGAAATTGAAAATATATCAATAAGTACTACATCAGATATAAATTTTGTTGGATATGAAAAAGCGGAAGAAAAAGGTTTAGATTTAACAAAAGCAGAAATAATAGTTACAGCAGGTAGGGGAGTTGGTAAAAAAGATAATATCCCAATCATTCAAGCTTTAGCAGATAAATTTGGTGGTGAATTAGGTGCTAGTAGACCAGTTGCTGATAATGAATGGGTTGATCAAAGTCACCAAGTTGGTACCACAGGACAGACTGTTTCTCCTAAATTATATGTAGCTTGCGGTGTTTCAGGGGCTATACAACATTTAGCTGGGATGAAAAAATCTGAATTTATTGTTGCAATTAATACAGATAAAGATGCTCCAATTAGTGAGGTTGCAGATATTCTAGTTGTTGCTGATGTACTTCAGTTTGTTCCAATTCTAACAAATAAATTATCATAATAGTTAGTTTGGAGAAGTAAGGTGGATATTAATTTTTGGAATGAGCGATGGGAAAAGAATGAAATAGCTTTTCATATGAAGGAAATAAACCCTATGATAGTTAATCATTTTAATGAATTAAATTTATCAAAAGGAAAACGTATATTTGTACCTTTATGTGGAAAAACATTAGATATAAAATGGTTATTGTTAAATGAATATCATATTGTTGGTATTGAATTAAATAAAACAGCAATTGATTCTTTATTTATTGATTTAAATATCATTCCTACAATATCAAAGTATAAAAACTTTCTTTCCTACAGTGCTGATAATATAAATATTTTTGTAGGTGATTTTTTTGAATTAACAAAGGAGTTGATTGGTTATATTGATGCTATTTATGATAGAGCAGCATTAGTTGCTCTCCCTGAGGATATGCGTTTGAATTATGTATCTCATTTATTAGATATTACAAATGTAGCACCTCAATTATTAATTAGTTATGACTATGATCAAAATATAATGAAAGGACCACCTTTTTCAGTTCCTTATCATGAAATTCAACTACATTATTTGGAATATTATGAGATTACATTACTTAATGAGAATATTAATATTCCAAGTGGTTTAAAACGTAAATCGCAAGCTAAAGAGACTATTTGGTTATTAAAAAATAGTTAAAAATATAAAATTTAGAAAAGGAAAAATTATGAATATAGAAGAAGTTGGGATTATTGGTTCAGGACAAATGGGAAATGGAATAGCACATGTTTGTGCTCTTTCAGGGTATAAAGTTGTATTAATAGATATTGCAGAAGAAGCATTAAATAAAGCAATGCAGACTATTGAAAAGAATCTTAATAGACAAGTACAAAAGAATAAAATATCTCAAGAAAAGATGGATGAAGCTATTAGTAAAATAACAACAAATACTGATTCAAAAGCTCTTAAAAATGTTGATTTAGTAATTGAAGCTGCTACAGAAAATTTTGACTTAAAAGTAAAAATATTTCAAGGAGTATTAGAACATATAAAAAAAGATTGTTTATTATCAACAAATACATCAAGTATTTCTATTACAAAATTAGCATCTACAACTGATAGAGCAGAAAAATTTATTGGTTTACATTTTATGAATCCAGTTCCTGTAATGAAGTTAGTGGAAATAATACCTGGCATTGCAACTACAGATGAAATGTTTGAGACATCAAAACAATTTGCAGAGTCTTTAGGGAAGGTTGTTGCTGTTTCAAAAGATTTTCCTGGTTTTTTATCAAATAGAATTTTAATTCCTATGTTAAATGAAGCAATATATGCCTTACATGAAGGAGTTGGTGATATAAAATCAATTGACACTACAATGAAGCTAGGAATGGCACATCCAATGGGTCCATTTCAATTAGCAGATTTAATTGGATTAGATACTTGTTTAGCAATTATGAATGTTCTTTATGAAGGATTCTCTGATACTAAGTATAGACCTTGTCCATTATTGGTGAAATATGTTGAAGCTGGTTGGTATGGAGTAAAGTCAGGAAAAGGTTTTTATGATTATTCTTCAGATACACCAATTCCAACAAGATAAAAGAATATTAGGAGAATAATTATGAATATTTGGAATAAAGAAATTTCATTAGAAGAACTCAATGAAATGGGTAAAAATACAGCAATAGAAAGTTTAGGAATTAAAATTACTAAAATTGGTGAAGATTCATTAGAAGGTGAAATGCCAATTGATACGCGAACTCATCAAATACAAGGTATTCTACATGGTGGATCTTCTGTACTTTTTGCAGAGACATTAGGTAGCCTTGCTGGATTATTAGCAGCAAGGGAAGGTTTTACTGTTGTTGGATTAGATATAAATGCGAATCATTTAAGAGGTTTTTCAGATGGGAGTGTTTTAGGAATTGCAACAGCTATTCATATTGGACGAACTACCCAAGTATGGGAAATCAAAATATTCCATAAAGAAACGAAGAAAATGGTTTGTGTTTCAAGATTAACAATTGCTGTTATAAAAGAAGCTTAGATGAAAATTAGAATTTATTATGAAGATACAGATGCAGCAGGTATTGTTTATCATACTAATTTTATAAAATATTGTGAAAGAGCAAGATCAGAACTTTTCTTTCAAGAAGGTTTTCATAAAAATAATAATAAAGATGAACATTTTGTTGTAAGACATATTGTTAGTGATTTTGTTCAAGTTGCCTTTTTGGGTGATATAATTGAAGTTAAAACAGAAATTGTTGAACGAAAAAATACATCAGTGATTTTAAAGCATAGTATTGTAAGAGATAATGAACTTATTTGTACATTTGATGTTGTACTAGTTTATGTGAAAAATTATAAAGCAATACCCATCCCTGATAAAATTTTTCAAGTCTTAGAAAATAAAAAATAACTAGATTACTACATAATTTTTTATGTAGTAACTACTCTTATAAAAATCAAAAAAATAAATTTTTACTATTTAAAGTAACTTATTATTAGAAATTCTAATTTGCCATAAGTTTATCATTATTTATTCATATACTTTCAAAGTAAATGTAATTAAAGGGAGAGATACATGGACAAAGAATTAGATATAACTGAAGTTGGAAAATTTCTAAAAGATGGTATGACTATTGGTATTGGTGGATTTTTAGGTTGTGGTAATGCACATAATATAATAGATGAAATACTAAAAACAGATGTTAAAAATTTGACTTTAGTAGCAACAGACACTTTTTTTGAAGCTCAAGGAATTGGAAAGCTTATTACAGAAAAAAGAGTTTCTAAATTAATGGCTAGTCATATTGGTACTAATAAAGATACTCAAAAACAAGTTAATGAAGGCTTTATTGAATTAGAACTAGTACCTCAAGGAACATTGGCTGAAAGATTAAGATCTGCAACTGCTGGCTTAGGTGGTGTTTTAACTCAAACAGGTATAGGTACTTTCGTTCAAGAAGGTAAGACTACTATTTCTATTGATGGTAAAGATTATATATTAGAAAAACCAATCTATTTAGATTTAGCAATTGTTAAAGCACAAATTGGAGATAGAGCTGGGAATTTGGTTTATCATGGTGCAACGAGTAATTTTAATGTTCCAATGGCAGGTGCAGCAAAAGTAACAATTGCTGAAGTTGAAGAGTTAGTTGAAAATGGAGAAATAGATCCTCATACTATCCATACTCCATTTGTATATATAAATCATATTATAAAGGCATAAAAATGGAAGCAAAGAAAATAATTGCGAATAGAGTTGCAAAAGAATTTAAAGATGGTGATTTCATAAACTTAGGGATTGGATTACCTACTTTAGTTGCGAACTATATACCAAAAGAAATAAAAATTAATTTACATTCAGAGAATGGTTTTGCAGGACTTTGGGATAAAGCAGAAGAAAATGATATAGATGAAAATATGATTGATGCAGGTAGAAACTATGTAAAACTAAAAGCTGGAGGTGTATTTTTTGACTCGGTTAGTTCCTTTGAAATTATTAGAGGTGGGCACATAGATATTACTGTCCTTGGGGCTTTAGAGGTTGATGAAGAAGCTAGTTTAGCAAGTTGGACTATACCAGGAAAATTTGTACCTGGAATGGGTGGTTCAATGGATTTAGTAAGTGGTGTAAAAAAAGTAATTGTTGCAATGCAACATACAGCAAAAGGAGCACCTAAAATTCTTGAAAGATGTACTTTACCTTTAACTGGAAAAAGTGTAATAGATATGCTAATAACAGAATTAGGTGTATTTGAATATGTTGATGGGAAATTACATTTAACTGAACTTATGGGTAATACAACACTAGAAGAAATTAAAGAACAAACACCTGCAACTTATATTGTTGCATTAAAATAATAAAAGGAGATATGTTGAAAGTATATATAGTTGAAGCAAAGAGAAGTGCTATTGGGAGTTTCCTTGGAAGCTTAAAAGATATTAAACCAGGAGATTTAGGTGGTCAAGTTATAAAAGATTTAACTAAAAATATTGATAATAATATCGTAGATGAAGTAATTGTAGGAAATATTTTAAGTGCAGGACATTTACAAGGAGTAGGAAGACAAGCTTCAATATTGGGGGGAATCCCTAACTCGACGGTTGCTTATTCTGTAAATATGCTATGTGGTTCGGGTATGAAGGCAGTTATGAATGCAGTTGCTGAAATAAAATCTGGAGAAAAAGATGTAATAATTGCTGGTGGTGTTGAAAATATGTCCCAAGCTCCTTTTTTAGTTTCTCCAAAAACAAGGTCTGGAAAAGCGTTAGGAGATGGGAAACTTATTGATTCTATGAGTGATGCATTAACTGATGCTTTTGAAGGATACCATATGGGTATTACTGCTGAGAATATTGCAGAAAAATTTAATATTACGAGAGAGTTACAAGATAGTTATGCCCTTGAATCTCAACGAAAAGCTATTGAAGCAGATGATTTAGGGAAATTTAAACAAGAGATAACTCCTATTGTTGTTAAAACAAGAAAGGGTGATATTATTTTTGATAGAGATGAATACATTAATAGAAATACTTCTTTAGAAAAATTAGCAAAACTTAGACCAGCTTTTAAAAAAGAAGGAACAGTAACAGCTGGAAATTCATCTGGAATAAATGATGGTGCTAGTTTTACATTAATTGCATCAGAAGATGCTATTAAAAAATATAATTTAAAACCATTAGTTGAAATAATAGATATTGCCCAAGTAGGAATTGAACCTTCGTTGATGGGACTAAGCCCTGCTTATGCTATTGAAAAACTTTTAAATAAAACAGGTATTTCTATCGATGAAATAGATGTTCTTGAAATTAATGAAGCATTTGCTTCTCAAATTCTAGGAGTTTTTGAATTACTTAAAGAAAAAGTAAATTTAACAGATGAAATTTTAGAAGAGAAAATGAATATAAATGGAAGTGGAATAGCTTTAGGACATCCTGTTGGAGCAAGTGCAAATAGAATAATAGTATCACTTGTTCATGAGATGCTAAAAGAAGATTTTACTTACGGTTTAGCTTCATTATGTATCGGTGGAGGAATGGGAACAGCTATTTTATTGAAAAAAGTAAAATAATATTTTTATTTATGATACAATTTTTATAAATATGAATTGGAATGTAAATGAATAAAAAATACTATTATGATTTAGAAAAAAAATTAAATTTTGAGGATGTATTATTGGATGCTTTACCCAACCCAATATATTATAAAGATGTAAAAGGTGATTTTATAAGATGTAATAGAGGCTTTTCTGAATTAACAAATACTTGTAAAAAAGAAATCATAGGTAAATCTGCCTATGATTTCTTTCCTAAAAGTGCCGCAGATAGAAATAAATTAATTGACAAGCAAATAATGAAAACATTAAAGCCTTATGAAGATGAAGTTCATTTCATAAGAAAAAATGGTGAATTGAGGTACTATAAATTGAGTAAAGCAGTCTGTCAAAATACTGATTGTGTAGTTGAAGGTATTGTTTGTATTATGACAGATATTACCGAAAGAATTAAAGAAAAAGAAATTCTTATTCAACAAAGTAAATTTGTAGAGATGGGAGAAATGATTGCATCAATTGCTCATCAATGGAATGAACCTTTAGTTGAACTTTCAGCGCAGGTTCAAAAAATGGAATTATATTATTCAACTAATCAAATTAATAAAAAGAAAATTTCTAATTTTGTATCAGAGTCTATGGTTCCAATACAATATATGTCTGAAACATTAAATGACTTTAGAAACTTTTTAAAACCATCTACATTAAAAGAAGAGTTTGATTTAAAAAATGCAATCTCTGAAATTTTTGATATTGTTGGCAAACAAATATTTTATTTTAATATAAATGTTATTTTTGATTATAATAAAGAAGAAGAATTTTTAACATTTACTTATAAAAATCAATTGAAGCAAGTTATATTAAATATTGTAAATAATGCTAAAAATAAAATAATAGAACGATATAAAGAAATTAATTTTGATGGAATAATTACAATTAGATTAAAGAGTAATAAAAATCTAAATATTATAGAAATAATTGATAATGCAGGAGTTATTGACGAATCAATTATAGATCAAATATTTGACCCTTTTTTTACGACAAGAGAGAATGGGACAGGATATGGTTTATATATGGCAAAAACAATTATTGAAGATAAAATACATGGAAAAATTTTAGTTAAAAATGATAATGATAATGTAATATTTACAATAAAAATACCTAAAATAATAAGGTCTTAATATGAAAATTCTGTTACTAGAAGATAATAAAACTTTAAATGAAACGATTAAATTAAAATTAGAACTAAAAGGATATAAGGTTCATTCCTTTATTTGTGGACAAGATGCCTATGATAGTATTACCGATGGTTATGCCTGTTTCCTTCTTGATATTCATGTTCCAAATATTGATGGAATTAAAATTCTTAAAAAGATTAGAGAATTTTATGAAGATTCACCAGTAATTATAATTTCT
The DNA here is from genome assembly GCF_003667345.1 of Poseidonibacter antarcticus. Lineage (NCBI taxonomy): Bacteria > Pseudomonadati > Campylobacterota > Epsilonproteobacteria > Campylobacterales > Arcobacteraceae > Poseidonibacter > Poseidonibacter antarcticus. The sequence goes on along the minus strand of NZ_RCWF01000010.1, from coordinate 13,183 downwards.
TCTACTGTTGAACTTGATATTATAAAGGAATCTTATGCTTTTGGTTGTAATGATTATTTAAAAAAGCCATTTTATATAGATGAATTAGAAATTAAGATAGATAAATTATGTAATATACCTAAGAAAGAAATTTCGTTAAATTCCACGTGTGTATTTAATTTTGCTGAAAGCACACTAACAGTTAATAATATTAAAAATGAATTAACTCAGAAAGAAAACTTATTAGTAAACTTATTTTCAACAAATAGAAATAAGTTAGTTACATATGAAAGTATCCAAAATTATGTTTGGAATGGTGAATATGCTTCAATTGATGCAATTCGGACATTAATAAGAAGATTAAGGAAAAAAATGACAACGCTTACTATAAAAGCATCCTCAAATAGGGGATATACTCTTTTAACATAATAATATTAAATCATTTTTTGTTATTTTCAAGATAAACTTTTTGAACAAATTGAATCAAATATTAGAAGTGCTTAATATCCTCAGTTTTAATATTTTGCTTTGTCCTTTTATATTATCCACCAAAAATAGAATAAAACAGTCAAAACTAATAGTTAAATATGATATTTATTGTGTGAACTAAAGTCTTTTTTCTGTTTTTGATTCTTTATTTAGATTTTGAGCTAAATGAGAATTTATTTCTACTACAAATACAGCTTCTCTTCGCCGATACTTTTACTTGATTTTATATCTTTTGTAAATTCCTCTGCATCTATTTTTATCATATCCTTTAGTGCTTTTTCATAACTGACAATTTGGCATCTACCTATACAAGAGATATAACTTGTATATACAAGATGTAACTAAAGTGTAATTCTACTGTTTTATACTTCCAACGTTCAGCTTGTATAGACAAGATAAAGGAAATGAAATGAAGAGTTTTGATAGACCATTATATCTACGATTATATAATAAAATTTTAGAAAATATTGAGAATAAAAAATATAATATTAATTATAAATTACCATCAGAAAATACTTTTGCATCTGAATTTAATGTTAATAGACATACAGTAAGACAAGCTTTACAATTACTAAAAGATGAAGGTTTTATTTATACATTAAAAGGTAAAGGTAATTATATTTCTAATATAAAGATTCCTTATTCTATCTCAGATAAAAGTTCATATACACAACGAATATTAGATTTAGGTTATGAACCTACTACTAAAGTTTTAAGTGTTGATATTATTGAACCAAATCTTGAAGTGTCAAAAAAACTAGGATTAAATAAAAATCTAAATGTAATAGAAATTAAACTTCTTAGGTTTGCAAATGATTTGCCAATAACTGTTTCCTATTCTTACTTTGATGCATATGTTTTTAGAGATATGATAAAGCATTTAGATATGAAACCTTTTTCTTTATATAAAGTTTTAAATAAATGTTATCCAAATATGAAAATAACAAAAATGTCAACAGTTTTCGAAGCATTAAACCCAACATCAGAATTAAGCTCTTTACTTAATTTACGTTCAAATACTCCAATCTTAAGTGCAAGTACAATTTCAAAAGATCAAGATGGCAACCTTGTTGAATTTGGAACATCATATTCAAGGGCAGATGCAGTAAAAATAAAAGTCGATTTAATCTAATTTAGGAGAATTATAAATGATAAAAATGAAAAACCTTACATTAGGTTATAAAAAAGAAAAAATATTAAGCGATGTAAGTATTAAAATAAAAAAAGGTGAATTTATTGGAATTATAGGTCCTAGTGGAGCAGGTAAGTCTACTTTATTAATGGCAGTTACTGGTGGAATAAAAGTATTTGATGGAAAATTTGAAGTTTTAGATTATGATTTAGAAAATATTAAAAAAAAGAACTTAATTAAATTAAGAGAGCAGATTGGTGTAATTTTTCAAGGTTACAATTTAGTTGACAGAATATCTGTCTTAGATAATGTAATAAGTGGAACGTTAAAAGATATACCACTTACAAGAGCAATTATTAAACTTTATAAAAAAAAGGAGTTACAAAAAGCAAAAGAATACATGGATATTGTTGATATGACAAAACACTCATTAAAAAGGTGTGATGAACTTTCAGGAGGTCAAAGACAACGTGTAGCAATTGCACGAGCATTGGCCGCTGAACCAAAGATTATTTTAGCAGATGAACCTGTTTCTGCTTTAGACCCAAAGAGTGCAAAAAAGATTATGAGTATATTGAAGAAGGTTAATGAAACTTATGGGGTAACTGTAATTGCTAACCTTCATCATTTGGAGTATGCAAATGAATACTGTGACAGAATTATTGGTGTCAATAATGGAACAGTAGTGTTTGATGATAAAAGCGAGAAATTAACTGATGAGTTAGTTGAAAAAATATATGCTAACAATGAAAAAGCATAATAAAACATTTAAAACAAGGAATTAAAATGAAATTTATTAAGAAAATTATATCTTCTTCGATCGTATTAGGTCTAACAACTACATCTATGATGGCTCAAGAAAAATGGCCAGAGAAACTTGTTTTTGGTGTAATTCCAGTAGCTGGTTCTACTTCAATGAAAGAAAACTTCGGACCATTAACTAATTATATTTCTAAATCTTTAGGAATTAAAGTTGAAATGAAATTAGCAGGTGATTACACAGGTATTATTACTGCAATGCAACATAAACATATTGATTTTGCTTACTTAGGGCCAAAATCTTATGTTGAAGCTGCAAAAAGAGCAAATGCAGAAGCTTTAGTTGTTGAAGTTGATGGAGAATCAGGATTACCAGGTTATGTAGGAACAATTATTACTAAAAAAGGTTCTGGTTTAAAAACTTTAGCAGACTTAAAAGGTAGAACTTGGGCATTTACTTCTTCTCAATCAACTTCTGGAACTTTAGTTCCTACTGTTATGTTTTCAAAAGCAGGAATAAATCCAAAAAAATATTTCTCAAAAGTAATTTATTCAGGTGGGCATGAAGCTTCTATTCTTTCAGTTAAAGCTGGAAAAGTTGATGCAGCATCTACAAATAATTTAGACTTCAATAGAGGTTTAGGAAAACATTGGGAAAAAGATCAATTTAATATTCTTTGGACTTCAGACCTAATTCCAGGTGCTCCAATTGCAGCTAGAAAAGATTTACCAACTTCTTTAAAAATGGCTTTAAAAGGTGCTTTCCTTTCTTATAACGATCCAGAAGGATTAAAAAGACTTAAGAATAAAGGATTTATTAAAGGTGATGATTCTGTTTATAATCCAGTAAGAGAATTAATCAAATTAAAAAACGAATTAAAAAAGAAAAAATAACCAAATTATAAAGTGGGCATTTCTTGCCTACTTAAACTTCCAAGGAAACAAAACATGAATATAGACGAGTTAAAAGCACAGAGTAACCCATTTTCTTTTTCTAAATCAATAGTGATAATCATTTTATTATTGATTTTCATACAATCTTGGAAAGATACAGATATGAGCTTTACTTCATTAATTGATGGTTGGCAATATATGCTTGAATATATAAAAGGAAATCCAAATATTGAAAATAGTGGTTTCTTTCCGCCTAATTTAAATAGTGATGATTTATTAACGTATGCTTTGTCAATGCTTGAAACTATACAAATGGCAGTTGTTGCCCTTGTTTTATCAATTATAGTAGCAGTTCCATTGTCATATATGAGTTCAAGAAATATACTTGATATTTTAATTCCAGGAAAATCTCCTATCCATATTTTTTCAAAAAAAGTGATATATGGAAGTGCTACTTTAATATCAAATATTTTCAGATCTATAAATGAAATTATTTGGGCTTTAATTTTTGTAAGTGCAGTAGGACTTGGTCCAATGGCAGGTATTTTAGCCTTAGGTGTACATACAGCAGGAGTATTATCAAAACTTTTAAGTGAAGGAAATGAAGCAATTGATCCAGGTCCTGTTGAAGCTTTAACAACAACTGGTGCTGGATTTATTAAAGTATTAATATTTGCAGTAATTCCACAAACAATGCCTCATTTTGTATCGATGGTTTTATATAGATTTGAATCAGATGTAAGATCAGCTTCAATACTTGGTTTTGTAGGAGCTGGTGGAATTGGGTTTTACTTATTTGACAAAATGAGAGCTTTTGAAAACGGTGATGTTTGTACGATTATTATTGTTATTGTTTTAACTGTTTGGGCTTTAGACAAAATGAGTGCATTAATTAGAAAAAGGTTTATTTAAAAAATGAAAAGAGAAGAAATAAATGATTTAGCACAATTAGTGCAAATTGAAAAATTAGAAAAATTATATAAAAAAATTGAAGAGAATCATAAAGTAAAGATTTTAACACAAGCAACAGAGCAAACGCTTTTAGTTCCTGTACAAGATCCAATTTCAGGCGGAAGTTTTTACGCAGGTGAAGTGCTTGTAACTTCTACAATTGTTCAAGTTGAAGAAGTAAAAGGTTGGTCAATGGTAATGGATTTAAATGAAGAAATATCATTATATACAGCAGTTTTAGATGCATCTTTTGAAGCAAATATTTGTAAAGAAGAAATTGAAAGTTTACTAATAGATGCAAAAAATATAAAAGAAGAAAATATTAAAAAAACAAATAGAAAAGTTAACTCAACTAGAGTCTCTTTTGATTTAATGTAAGGTTAGAAATGAAATCAGTAGATATAGAAAAATTAAATAGAGAAAATTTTAGATCAATGATGAATGTATTATCAATGCCTGGAAAAATTGAAAAAATTGAAGAGCTTTTTAACTCATCTTTTTTAGCTATTGCAAATACTCTTTTATATTCAGAAGTTAGTTTTTACTATGAAGGTAAAGAAGAGTTTGAATTAATTAAAGCAATTACAAATCCTAAAGAAGCAGATACAAAAAATGCAGATTATATTTTTTGTGATGAATTAAATGAATTTATTTTTAACCAAGGGAAAATAGGAACATCTATTGATCCTGAGCGTTCAAGTACGTATATTGTTAAATGTAAAAACTTTAAGGGCTTAAATGTAAGACTTACTGGACCTGGAATAAATGAAAGAAAAGATATTTCTTTACCGATTAATGAATCGTTTGTAAATTCATTTAATGAAAAAAATTCATACTTTCCCCTAGGAAATGAAGTCTTCTTTTTAAATGAAGAAAATGAGATATTAGCAATATCAAGAACAACTAAACTGGAGATTTTATAATGGCTTACTATGCAATTAAAGGTGGAGAAGAGGCAATTAAAAACTCTTTACATTTCTATGATGAGGTAACATCAAGTGCTAATGATATAGAAGATAAAAATCTTATTGAAGGTTTAACTTTTTCAATTGATAAAGTAATTAGTGAAGGTTCTTTATATTCTAAAAAATTAGCTGCAAAAGCTATTAAAAGAAGTGCAGGGGATTTATTAAATGCTTCTTTTTTCTTAAGAGCACACAGAAGTTCTTGTCAAAGAATTGGAATAGCTAAAGAAATTGATGTAAATGATATGAGATTAAGTAGAAGAATTTCTTCTGCATTTAAAGATATTGAAGGTGGACAATTATTAGGGCCATCAAATGATTATGAGATTAAATTATTACTTGATTTGAAAAATAAAGATGTAGATATTGAAGAGTATTCAAATGAAGATAACGTAATTAAATCAGCATTAACACCTTTACGAAATGATAATTTGATAAAAGTTTTACCAAAAGAAGATGAAACTTGGGATATTACAAGAAATTATCCAAATGCACCATATCCAAGATCAGCAGTATTACAAGTTATGAGTAGAGGAGAATCTGGTTCCTTACTTTGTATTGGATATACAACAATGAGAGGATATGGAGATATTCATCCTACTATTGGTGATTTACGTATTGGGGAATTAGATATTAAATTTACTCATCCTTTTACAAAAAATGAAGTAAAAATTGGAAGTGTTGAAGTAACTAGTGTTGAATGTGTTGGGACATTTAATCAAGATGAAAATGGTGATACAAAACTAACAACTGGATTTGGATTTTGCTTTGGGAAGAATGAAACAAAAGCTATTTCTATGTCTATGATTGATTTATCACTTTATAATTCACATTATTCAGTGGGTGGAGAACATATTGTTGCAGCAGATTTTGACATGATTATGCATCATTTAGATGGAATTGAGTCATTTGGAATGACAAATCACTTTAAATTACCACATTATGTGACTTTCCAAACAGATTATCAAATCTTTAAATCAGCACAAAAATATGTAGAAGAAAATGAAAATGGAGAAGGAAAATGAGATATGCCTTTTTAGATGAAGAAGCAAAAAAAGAAATTAGAAGATCTATTTTAAAAGCAATTGCAATTCCTGGATATATTGTTTCTTTTGCATCACGTGAATTACCAGTTGCTAGAGGATGGGGAACAGGTGGTCTTCAAGTTACACTTGCAATTATAAATGAAGAAGATAATTTAAAAGTAATTGATCAAGGTTGTGATGGTTCTGTAAATGCAGTAAACATTAGAAACTTTATATCATCAGTTACTAAAGTAAATACAACAACAAGTACAACAGATGCAACTATTATACAAACAAGACATAGAATTCCTGAAATACATTTAGAAGAGAATCAAACTTTAGTATTTCAAGTTCCTATGCCAGATATTTTAGAAACAGTTGAACCTAATATTTCAAAAGCAAAATTGCTTCATGCAAATGCTGATTATTCAAAACTTTGGGTTCTTTTATATGAAGATACTTCACAATTTGGAGATTCAAGAATTTCAAATAGATATCCAGTAATGGTAAATAATAGATATGCAATGGATCCAAGTCCCATTCCTAAATATGACACACCAAAATTAAATAATTGTAAAGCCTTACAAATTTTTGGAGCAGGAAGAGAAAAGAAAATCTATGCAATTCCTCCATATACAAATGTAGTACCTTTAAAGTTTGAAGATAGAGAGTTTAAAGTTGAGAGTTTTGAAAATAAAGTTTGTTCAAGATGTGGAAGTACACATAGCTTTTTAGATGAAGTTTATGATGACAATGGAGATATACATTATTATTGTAATGATACAGATTTTTGTGATACAAATTTAAAAAGTAAGGAAAATAAATGATACTTGATATGAAAAATGTTTCTAAGGTTTTTGGTAGATTTTGCCCAAAATGTCTAGAAGAAACAGGAGCTGATGTCAACAGTTCAATTTGTCCTTCTTGTAAAAGTGTAGTTGGAGTTAACAATGTAAATTTAACTTTATCACAAGGTGAAGTTTTAGGAATTGTAGGTGAGAGTGGTTCTGGGAAATCTACATTATTACAATTAATATATCAAGATCAAAAAGCAAGTCTTGGTGATATTTTTGTAAAAGATTTTGTAGATAAAGAAGGGAATAGAAAAAATATTTTAGATGCAAATTTGAATGAACTATCATATTTGCGAAATTCTTTGATGTCTATGATTTATCAAAACCCCAGATTAGGATTAAATTATAAGTTTTCAGCAGGTGGAAATATTGCTGAAAAAGTAATTATGAGTGGAAATAAAAAGTATGATGAAATAAGAAAAAGAGCATTATATTTTTTAGAAAAAACAGAAATACCAGTAAGTAGAATTGATGATTATCCTGAATATTTTTCAGGTGGACAACAACAAAGAATTCAAATATCAAAAGCACTATCTTCAAATCCAAAGATATTACTTTTAGATGAACCAACTACGGGACTTGATTTATCAGTTCAAGCAAAGATACTTGATTTAATAAAAGAATTACAACATGAAATTGGTTTTGCAATGATTGTTGTTTCACATGATTTAGGTGTTATTAAACACTTAACAGACATTACAGTTGTAATGAAAAATGGTCAAATAGTTGAACGTGGATTAACAGATCAAGTTTTAGAAGATCCACAACATTCATATACACAACTACTTGTGTCTTCAATATTATAAGGGTAAAAGATGATTAGATTAGAAGTAAAAGATTTAAATAAAACTTTTAAAGTACACACAAGAGGAAGTATTGAAGTAAAAGGTTTTGAAAATATTAATTTAACTGTTAAAAATGGAGAGTTTTTATCTTTATTTGGACCAAGTGGTGCAGGAAAATCATCTATTTTAAAAACTTTATATCGAACATATACTACAACATCAGGAAGTATCATTTTTACAAGAGATGATAGAAGTAATATTGATATTTCAAATGCAAGTGAAAGTGAGATATTAAATTTAAGAAAATCAGAAATTGGATATGTTTCTCAATTCTTACAAATTTTACCAAGAGTAAGTGCAGTTGATGTTGTATCTGAACAACTTATCTTTAAAGGTGAGAGTGAAATATCATCAAGAGAAAAAGCAAAAGATCTACTATCATATTTATCAATAAGAGAGGAACTTTTTGATTTATCACCATTGACTTTTTCAGGTGGAGAGCAACAACGTGTAAATATTGCAAAAGGTATTATTGCACCAAAATCATTACTTTTATTAGATGAACCAACTGCATCATTAGATAAAACAAATACGATGAAAGTTGTAGAAAAATTAAAAGATTTAAAAAAACAAGGTGTCGCAATGGTTGGTATTTTCCATGACCTTGAAGCAATGAAAATTATTAGTGATAGAATTTATGAATTAGAGAGAGTAAAGTAAAATGGAAACAATTTTAAGAAGTAAAAATGTATTAATAAATGAAGAGTTTGTTCCTGCTGATATAGTAATTCAAGGTGAATTTATAAAAAGAATTGATAAATATAAAGAAAATGAAGTGGCAATTGATTTAGGAGATAAAAAAATAGCTCCAGGAATTGTAGATTTACATTCAGATGCAATTGAAAAAGAAATAGAACCCAGACATGGTGCTACTTTCCCTGTTTCTCTAGCTATTGCTGAATTAGATAAAAAACTATCAATGGCAGGAATTACTACAATGTTTCATGCTATTGGTTTTGAAGATAATCCTAAAAAGAAAAGAAGTATTGATTTAGCAATTGAACAAATAAAAGAAATAAATAAGGCAAATAAAAAACATTTAGGTGTTGATAATTTTGTACATGCAAGATTTGAGCTTAGTTCAGAAGAAGCGGTTGAACCTATTAAAGAAGTGATTAAAAATGCAATGGTAAAAATGCTATCTTTAATGGATCACAGTCCTGGTCAAGGTCAATTTAAATCATTGGAATCATTTAAAACATATTATGAAAATTATTACAATTTAAACGAAGAAGAAATTAATGATGTTGTTAGTAAAAAGTTAAATAAGAATGAAGAAAAAATCAATGAATTAGTTTCATATGCAAAAGAGCATAATTTAACACTATTAAGTCATGATGATGATTGTATTGAAAAACTTGATGGTTTACTTAGCCTTGGTGTTCAAATTTCTGAATTTCCTTTAGATTTAGAAGTTGCAAAATATGCAGTTTCAAAAGGAATAGCAACTGGTATGGGAGCTCCTAATATTGTAAGAGGAGGAAGTCAAAGTGGGAATATTGCTGCAATTGATTTAGTAAAAGAAGATGTATGTAAATACTTATGCTCAGATTACCATCCAACATCAATGCTTCAAGCTGTTTATAGAATGAAAGAAGATGCTAATTTAGATATTGCAAAAGGTTTTTCAATGATAACATCAACTCCTGCAACATACGCAAACTTGGAAGATAGAGGTATTATAAAAGAAGGTAAAAGAGCTGATATTATTGTAATTGATGATACATATATTCCAAAAGTTGTTTTGACAATTAAAGATGGAGAATCAATTTATAATGCAATTAGAGGTTTTAATTTTTAGTACTAACTAGATTATTTTAAGAAGTATAAATATTTAAAGTAGGGAAAATGAAAACAAAAATTATATTGATTGTTGGACCAAGTGGAGTAGGTAAAGATACACTTTTACGCTCTTCACAAGAAAAACTAAGTTCTAAGTTAAACTTTGTTCAAAGATACATAACAAGAAAAGCAGATTTAAATGAAAGCAATTATTATATAGATGAGTATGCTTTTTTGTTATTAAAACATAATTCATATTTTGCTTCATCTTGGAATGCTCATGGTAATTCTTATGGTATTGCAAAAAGACTTATTACAACAGGAGTTAATGTTATATCAATTTCAAGGTCTAAAATTAAAGATTTTGAAGAACAATATGATAATGTGTATACAATTAATATAACAATTCCAAAAGAAATACTAAAACAAAGACTAATTTTTCGTGGAAGAGAAACAAAAGAAGAAATTGAAAAAAGATTATCTCGTAGTTATGAGAAAATAGAAGCAAAGAATTTAATTAATTTTGATAATTCTACTTCTTTAAAAGAATCAATACAAAGATTTGATGCATTACTTAATAAAATAGAAAATGAATAAAGGACTAGTTTGTTATCAAGATTATTTATTGAAGGCTCTGTTAAATCTGTTATAGGACTTGGAACTACTATGACTATTGGTTATGGTACTTTGTATTATTCTATTACAATAATGTCAGAAGAATTATCCAAACAATTTAACTGGACAAACTCTTTTATCTTTGGTGTATTATCTGTGGGAATCTTATTAGGAGGTTTTCTAGTTCCTATTATTGGAAAACTTTTAGATAAAAAAGGTGCAAGAATAATTATGAGTATAGGCTCAATTCTTTGTGGTATGGGATTACTTTTATTATCTTTAATTACTTCAAAATTAGAATTTATTCTAGCTATGTTATTTTTAGAATCTGTTTCAATACTTGTTTTATACGAAGCAGCTTTTGTAGCTTTTTCTCAATTAGTAGGAACTAAAGCAAAACTTCCTATTATTCAAATTACATTAATAGCAGGTTTTGCTTCAACAATTTTTTGGCCTTTAATATCCTATCTTTTAACTCTTGTTTCTTGGAGAGAGGTTTATCAAATACTTGCACTATTTCATTTCTTTTTAGCCTTACCTATTCATTATTTTGTCCTGAAAAAGAATCTAAAAATTGACAATAAAAACTTTGATGAAAAAAGTTTTGAAGAATGTATTTATCAAGAAGGTAGTAATAAAAAAAGATCAATTTTATTAGTATCTATTGCTTTCTCACTAATTGCAATTCCTATTACTGCTATGCAAACACAATTTTTATCATTATTTAAAAGTTTTGGTATTGAAGCAAGTGTTGCTATTGCTCTTGGAACCTTAATTGGACCAGCACAAGTTTTTTCAAGAATATTACTTATGAGTTTTTCTTCAAAAGCAACACCTTTGTTAACTGCAAGTATCTCAATATCAATGATGGCAATTGGACTTTTATGTTTATTATTTAGTGGATATAATTTAAATGCTGCTTTATATTTTGTAATACTTTATGGAGCAGGTCAAGGCCTAAGTGATATAGTCAGAGGAACATTACCCTTATATCTTTTTGGAAAAGAGGGGTTTGGAAAAACTATGGGGAAAATAAATCATGTTAGATTAATAGTTATGTCAATGGTTCCTTTTACTTTTGCTTTAATGTTAGAAACCCTAGGTGGAACTTTTTCAACAATTTTCTTAAGTATTGTTACTGTAATTGCAGTTTTTTTAATAAAATTGATTGATATTGGAAAAACTGAAAAAGAAAAAAGGTAAACTATGAAACTAAAATTTTTAGGAACAGCAGATAGTGCAGGTATTCCTGTACATAATTGTACTTGTTCTATTTGTTCTGAATATAGAAGTAATAATATGAGAAATTTATCAACTTGTGCATATTTAGAAATTGAAGACAAGGTTATTTTAATAGATGCAGGAGTCGAAGATATTTCAAATATTTTTGACAATAAAAAAATATCAGCTATTTTTCTTACTCATTTTCATGCAGATCATTGTTTAGGTCTTTTAAGACTTAGACATTCCTTTGATAATATTAATTGTTACCATCCAAAAGATGAACAAGGGTTCTCTGATTTATTTAAACATAAACATTCGCTTTTTTATAATGAAATAAAGCCTTTTAGTCAAACAATAATAAATGAAATAAAATTTACTACAATTCCGTTAAAGCACTCAAAAAATACTTTTGGATATTTAATTGAATACAAAGATACTAAAATTGCTTATTTAACTGATTGCGCTGGAATTAGTAAAACAAGTATGGAATTTCTAAAATCATTTTCATTAGATTATGTGTTTATTGATGCTTGCTATGATGAAAGAAAGAAGACAGGAAATCATTTAAATTATTTACAAGCGAGCCAAATAATAGATGAACTTGAAGTTAAAAATGCTTTTCTAATGCATATATCGCATACTACAGCAGAATATATTAAAAAAAATAATGTATTTTTAAAGTACAAATATCTTAATGAGAATGAAAAGATTATATTTTGATATTTTTTTTTCTAATCTGTAACCTTCGTATCATATATAATCACTAATACAGATAAAATATTAGTGAAGTTTTTGTTCTAAAGTAATAAACTCACAATTATTAAAATATTCCTTTTTTAACCTATATTTAGTATAGAATAAAATTGAAAAAGTAGTTTAAATTTAATCACTTAAAACAATTTCTAAAGCCACCTTTCTAAAAACTCAATAACTTTCCTATTGCCTACGTTGTTAATAAGATAGTTTAAAGCAAAGCCCATAATTAAAATAGAAAAAGCAATAAAATATTCTAACTTAGTTTGAGCATTAATAAATATAAACATAGGAGTAATAAAATAAAGTAAAAATAAAAAGATTCTTGTTATATATAAATACTTACCAAACATATCTATTTCTTCTCCAATTCTTTCATAACATCAAATATTTCATTTTTTATATAATCATACTTAATAGATTTTTCATAATGTACTAAAAATGGACTTACCCATTTAGGAACAGGTATTATCTTATCATTTGATTTAAATCCCCAATTACCAATAGTAGAATAAGGTACCTCTGCAATTGTGGAAAAATCTTTGCTTGATAAATTTAATTCTTTAAGTCTTGCAATAAAACTTTCTTTTGTCATAATAAATAGCCTTTATCTCTTATATTAGTACTTATTATATCATATTATAACTATATTAGTATGCAATTTTTAAGAGTATCTATAATGTGATGTATATTTACTAATGAAAATAAAATTTCATTTTTAGACTAAAAGAATATAGTCTAATTTAACTCATTTAACCTAGAATTACAACATCAAACCATAAATTAACAAATTTAAGTTTATTTAAAGTAAATCCTCTTGACAAAGAGAGAAAAAAGTTCTATAATTCCCGTCCAATTTAAGTGACACAGTTGTTGCGAAAAATAGGATGATCTTTAACAATGTAATTTAAGTTTG
>NZ_RCWF01000009.1 GCF_003667345.1 Poseidonibacter antarcticus | reverse complement strand
CAAACTTAAATTACATTGTTAAAGATCATCCATTTCTCGTAACACTTGGTGTCACTTAAATTGGACGGGAATTATAGAACTTTTTTCTCTCTTTGTCAAGAGGATTTACTTTAAATAAACTTAAATTTGTTAATTTATGGTTTTTGGGGATTTTTATTAGTTTTTGTAGTATTAAAGATAATTATTTTTACAGTTTAATGATACAACTTAAGCATAATTTATATCATTAAACTGTAAAATCCTTTTTTTAATTAATATGCGAATGTGGTGGAACGGTAGACACGCAGGCTTGAGGGGCTTGTACTTAACGGTGTGAGGGTTCAAATCCCTCTATTCGCACCATATTAATTTTAAATTTTTTTCATATTCTTTATAATACTTATTACTTCATCTAGTTCAAGTAATAATTCATCTAAGAGCTTTCTTTTATTTTCCAAAATACTTTCTTTTTCAATTTCTATACATTTTGTAAATAAAATTTTTAAAGCAAGATTCCCACTTACACCTTTTAATTTATGTATATTTTTTTCAAATTCTTCTGTTTTAAAACTACTGTTTAATTCTATATTATAATCAGAATAAGTATTAACAAATTTTTCTAATAACTCATTTATTAAATTCTCACTTCCCACTCTATATAATAATTCATCTAAGTCTAAATGTTTATTTATCATTTTTTCTTTTTTTATAGGTTCTTTTTTATTTATTAAATTAGGTAAATATTTATTTATACATCTAATCAATTCATCAAAATCTATAGGTTTTGATAAATGTTCTTGCATTCCCACCTCATTTGACAATATTTTATCTTCACTCATAACAGCTGCTGTTAATGCAATTATTGGAGTTTTTTTATCAAATTCCCTAATATGTTTAGTTGAATCAAATCCATTCATTCTAGGCATATGTAAATCCATTAGAATCATATCAAAATGATTTTTTTTACATATTTCTATAGCTTCAATTCCATCATTTGCTAGAGTAACTGTTATTCCAAATTTTTTAAGCATTTGTTCACATATTAATTGATTAATATTATTATCTTCTACTACTAATATTTTAGCATCAATTATATAATCATTCTGTTTTTTATTATCTATTATTAACTTATCTTTATTAGTATTTTCAAGATCTATTAGAACATTATATATTGAAGATGGAGTAAAAGGTTTTCTTAAGATATTATTAACAGATACTTCTTTTTCTTTTAACTTCACTTTTAGACTATCCTCCTCATATGCTGTAACCATAATAATTTTTGGGCAGTTTTCTAGATTTCTTTTTTTCAATTCTTTTATAAAATCAACACCATCAAGTCCAGGCATAATCCAATCAACCAAAATATAATCAAAACTTGAATTACTTTCAAGTTTAATTAATGCATCATTTGCATTTAAACAACTTGATGATTTAACTCCCCATGATTCTAAGATATTTTCAATAAGCCTTATATCTATTTCATTATCATCTATTAATAAAAAATTCTTATTTTTAAAATGAGTATTATCTAATCCATAAATATTTTCATAAGACAAATTCAAGCTAAAGGTGAAGACTGTTCCTAAACCTTTTTCACTTATCACTTCAATATTTCCATTCATTAATTCAACTAATTCTTTTGTTATGGTTAAACCTAGACCAGTACCACCATAAATTCGTGTAGTTGAATTATCAACTTGTGAAAAAGATTTAAATAATTTCTTTTGTTCTTCCTTATTCATACCAATACCACTATCTTTTACACTACATTTTAAGATTAAGTTATCATCGTTTTTTTCAATTAGTGTTGTCTTAATTTCTATATAACCTGAATTAGTGAATTTAACAGCATTACCTACAAGATTATTAAGAATTTGTGTAATTCTATGGGGATCACCTAGTAATACTTTAGGTATATTATTATCATAATCTATATGTAAATCTATTTCTTTCTTATATGCTTCATAATCAAATAGATTAGTTACATTTAAAAGTAATTTATCAAATTCAAAACTTGTTTTTTCTAAACTTAACTTTCTTGCTTCAATTTTAGAATAATCTAATATATCATTTATTACATTTAACAATGCTAGAGATGAAACTTCCGATTTTAATAAAAATTCTTTAATTCTTGAACTTGGATTTGATTGTAATGCCAATTTATTTAGACCAATTATACCATTTAAAGGTGTTCTTATTTCATGACTCATATTAGCAAGAAACTTACTTTTAGCTTGATTTGCATCTTCTGCTTCATTTTTTGCTTCTTCAAAAGATTTCATTAATGTTTTTTGTTTTGTGATATCTTGAAAGATACCTTCAAGTTCAATAATTTTATTATTTTCATAAATAGCTCTAAACTTTGTAAAAAAATTTAATTTTTTATTATCTTTTGTGTAATTTACAAATTCTAAAGAATCTTCATATTTAATATCAGCAATCTTTATTTTTAAGTGATTTAAAAAATCTTCGTTAAGAAATTCTTTTAATTCATTTAAATGATAAGATTTTTTTTCAATATCATTATAATTTAATAATTTAAAAAAATTATCATCAAAGGTTATTAACCTATCTTTATAATTATATTTGTAATAGCTAAGTTTTACTAAATCTGATGCCTCTTTTAGTCTATCTCCTGTTTTAGAAATAGTCTTAGACATATTATTAAAAAGTTTTGATAAGAATATTGATGCAATTAATGCTAAGATAAGTACTATAAAAGACACTACAATATATTCTTTTATTTGCTCTTTCTTTAACTGCACAAGATATTTATCTTTTAATTTAAAAAGCATATATAAGTCATTGGAAATATCAAAATCAAATTTTTTAATAAATACTTTTTTATCTTCATATTCACCATTTTCTAAAACTTCTTTTATTTCTTTTCCATATTCTTTATTAAGATTATATTTCTCTTTTAAGTAAAGCCCCCAATTTTTATCTTTTTCATAATGTATTAAAGTATTTCCATTTTTGTCAAATAGAATAGTATTATAAATAGTATTTTCTTTTAATGTATTTAAAAAATCTTCCATAAAATAGTTAATAATTATAATACCATTAAAACTGTCATTTTTCTGTATTGGTAAAATTGCTCTAAGTGTTGGATTAAAAGGGATTTCTACTTTTTTATTCTCTATATTTAAATCTAAATTTGAAAACCAAACCTTTTCATAAGGCATTTTTAATGAATTCATAAAGTAGTATCTATTTTTTTTATTTTGTAACTGCTTTTTTGGTATTAAATATATTGAAGATGCAATTTTTTCTCTTTCTACTCTTAAAATTTCATTCCCATTCTTATCAATATATCTTAATTGCATAATATCAGGAGAAGTTCTTGCTAGTGCTAAAAATAAATCTTTTGTTTTATTAATATCCCCTGAAGAAATAAACTCTTTAAAATAATTTGATTTATTAATAGCATTAAGTTGGTTTCTAGATAAATCTAAAAATTCTTCAAAAATTCTATTTTTTTCATAATAAATATTTATTGAATTAGAAAGAGCAATGTTTTGTACTTTTTCGCCAAATAAAATTTTATTAGTTAAGATAAAAGAGAATATTACTCCAAAAGTAAATAATATCAGTATCAATTCCACTTTGAAGTTTTTCTTATTTTCTTTAATCATTTTAATTCCTATTTATTTCATTATACAATATTTTTTGCATTAATTTAAAAATACATATAGATCTAACTTTTTCTTTTATTGCAATAAGATCTTAATTATACTTCATACTCAAAACATATAGTTAGAAATAAGCCTAAAAATCATATAATAATACTTAATTAAAATAATTATTATGGAGAATAAATGAGTTTAAACCTATTTTGTAAGATACTGCTAATATTATTAATCCCAATTTTTTTATATGCAGAAGATATTAAAAAAGAATCCCTTCCCTTAACTAAAACAGATACTAAAGTAGAAGAAAAGAAAGAACCATTAACCGATATTTTTGATGAAAAAAACAATATAACTGAAATAAAAGGTTCAGTAGAGGAACAAATAGAAAAACAGAATATACTCTTAAATACAGTAATAGAAAATATAAACAATGAAAAATATTTATCTTTCACTTTTGATGAAAAAGAGTATAAAAAACAAATTAATTTATTATCAAACAAAATTAATATTAATAAAATTGAAAACAATTCCCTTGCAGTTAAAAGAGATGAATTAAAAAAAGAAACTTTAACACAAGAATTTAAATATGAAGAAACTTTAAAAAAAATCATATTAGCCAAGCAAGAATATAAAGATAGAAAATATTTTGAAAAACTTTTAAAAGATAATATTTCAGATTTACAAAAATCACTAATTTATAAATATGCAGAACTTTATGAAAAAGAATCAAAAAATAAAAATAAGATATCCATAGCTTTTACTGAGAATTATATTGAACTTTATAACCAAAACCATTTGCAAAATTTTATCTTACAATACTTACTTGAAAATATGTCAATGTATAGACAAACAAACTTTTTTATTGATGAGTTTAACTTACAATATTTAGTAAATAAAATTGATTCAATTTATGGTATATCATTTATTTCTGGTCTTACATCTTATTATTTGAAATTTTCAATTGGTGAGATTGTTGTTGTTATATTGATAATGTTAGTATTTAGATTATTAAATATTAAAATTATTAGCTTATTTGCTATTATCATATCAAAATTTTTCGCAAAAAATGAAGATGAAGATAGTGATGTTATTAGACAATATTTAAGAATGTCTATTGATAGTCCACTAAAATATAGTTTATATTTACTTGGAATTCAAATATCTCTTTATATTTTAATCAATGACCCTGAACTAATTACAAAAATTATGCCATGGATTAATACAACGTATATGGCATTACTTACATGGGGACTATATGCTATTTTAAATAATAGTATAAATATTTATGCTCATAATTTATTAGAAAAATATCCTAATGTTAGAAAAGAGATGATTGTTTTTATTTTAAGAATTATAAAAATTATTCTGATTTTATTAGTGATTTTATTTTTATTTATGCAATTAGGAATTGATATAAAAGCAATTGCTGCATCACTTGGAGTTGGTGGTATCGCGATTGCATTAGCAGCAAAAGATACACTTGCTAACTTCTTTGGTTCATTAAATATTATGACTGATAATTCTTTTTCACAAGGTGATTGGATAAAAACAAGTTCAGTTGAAGGAACTGTTGTTGATATTAGAATGAGAACAACAAGAATTAGAACATTTGATAATGCTATGATTACTGTTCCAAATACACAATTAGCTAATACAGATATTATTAACTGGTCAAAAAGAAAAATTGGTAGAAGAATAAAAATGACTTTAGGTGTTACATATCAAAGTAAAATGGAAGATAT
The DNA here is from genome assembly GCF_003667345.1 of Poseidonibacter antarcticus. Classification (NCBI taxonomy): domain Bacteria; kingdom Pseudomonadati; phylum Campylobacterota; class Epsilonproteobacteria; order Campylobacterales; family Arcobacteraceae; genus Poseidonibacter; species Poseidonibacter antarcticus. Next base: position 89,833 of record NZ_RCWF01000009.1, on the reverse strand, counting down.
TATTCAATTAAAAAATGATATACATGATATGTTAGAAGATCACCCACATATTGCATCTAGCAAAAACTCAATTATAAGTCATACTAGAAGATTTGAAGCAATTAAAAGAGAGGATTTGGATGGAGTTAAAAGAACGCTACTTGTTTATATCGATGAATACGGTGCTTCTTCTATTAATATTTTAATATATTGTTTTTCAAGAAGTCCTGATTGGGAAGATTGGCTAACTACAAAAGAGGATGTTTTAATTAAAATTGATCAATTAGTTAAAAAGAATAATTGTGATTTTGCATATCCTACTCAAACTCTTATGTTAAAAAATGATGATGAACAAGTTTTAGTTCAAGAAGATAAATAGAATTTAATTCTATTTATCTTTTTCTTCTTTAATCTCAAATGCAGTTTTAATAATATCTATTCCATATTTATTTCTTAATTTTTGCATTTGATTTGTTAATTTACTTTTTTTAATATCATTTTCATATTCAAAAATATTATATGTAAATTCATTTGCTTTAGCAAAGTTTATTACACTTATATTTAATTGAACAACTCCATGACTTGGATGAGTATCATTTTCATCAAAAAGTTTTGTCATATGATTTTTAAAATCAAGTTCATTAAAAATTGTATTTACATTTACATAATTTTTTGATTTTTGATTTGATTCATATTTGATTTTTATTGTATAGGTTAAAGGATTTACATTTGATTTTTTCACTAAAAAACAAAGATATCTAGAAAGTATACAAACCCTTCTTCTAAGTTCTGTTCTATCATAAATACAATCAAATGTTCGCCCTATTCCAATTGATTTTTTTTCTCTAAATGTAGTAAGTTTTGTATCTCTAATCCCACATACACGATTATATAAGTCAATTCCTGGCTTTTTCCATGAATAAAAAAGCTCTCTTTTATTTTTAATATCACCAAGAGTTTTAATACCATAACCCTTTAGTCTTTCTTGAAAAGCTTTTCCAATTCCTGGAAATTCGGCAATTGGTATATTTCTTATAAAATTACCAATATTATCTTTACTTACATATTTAACACCATCTGGTTTTGCATATTCTGTAATCAGTTTTGAAAGATATTTTGTATTTGCAATTCCTATTGAGATAGGAAGCCCTAACTCTTTTTGTATTTTATTTTTTATTCTATAAGCAAAGGGCACAACTTCATCTTCTTCTATATATCCACTTAAATCTCCAAAAAATTCATCTATTGAAAACTGCTCAACTAGTGGAATTTCTTTTACTAATAACTCTTTTAATTTTTGTGATAATTCATGATACAAAGGATAATTTGGAGAGAGCATTTTGAGATGTGGACATAATGTTAGAGCTTCATTTACACTCATTGCAGTTTTAACTCCATAAGCTCTTGCTTCATACGAAGATGTAGTTATTATTCCTCTAATCTTTCCATTTTCATCAACAAAATACTCTTTAAATGTTTTTTGACCTTCATTTGTTAATATCGAAGATACGAAAGCACCATCATTTGAAGATATTTTTCTTATCTCTTTTTTTGATGAAAAAATATTAAGATTACTTCTTCCTCCAACAGCAACGGGAATATGAAGTAAGCTCTCATCCAAAGTTCTATGAGCAGATACAAAGAAACAATCTAAATCTAAATGAATAAACAATACACTCTCCTAGTTTATAAATTGTATTATATTAAAATAAAATCAGAATCTGGTTTTTTATTACAAAATGCAATATTTTTTATTAAGTGATTATATAGTACATAAAAGATATTATTCAATAAAAAGGATATAAAATAGCAACTTGTAAAAATTGTAAAAGAGAAATAGAACCCAAAAAAAGACAGTGTCCATATTGTGGAATTTTAAATCCAACAGTTACATTAAAAGATGTTTTTTTGACTTTAGTTTTGGTACTAGTAGTTATGGGTATTGTAACTTATTTTATGCAATAAGAAGAAAATTACTTTCTAATTATTGCGTAAATAAATCCTAACGCTAAACCTATAAAGTGAGCATACCAAGCAATTGGAAGTCCAATAAGTAGTGGTGCAACTGAGATTAGTAATATCCAAGTAATTATTCCACTTCTTTGTGCTTTATCGTAAAAAGCTACATAACCTAATAATGCACAAATAGCTCCTGATGCTCCTACTAAATTCACATAATTATCAAGATAGTAAATATAAGCAAAAGAACCAAGCGATGTTAATATTCCACATACAAGATATAGCAGTACTAACTCTTTAGCACCTCTTGCTCTTTCTATTAAATTACCAAATTGGTACAATACAAACATATTCATACCTAAATGACCTAGCCCACCATGTGCAAACATAGAAGATAGAGGTTGCCACCAAAGTTCATTTACGGTGAAATTCATATTTAATCCTAAATACAATCCACCTCTTGGTATATTAATTTGAACTATATACATTAAAATTGTGATTATAATTAAGACATTTGTTGCTGTAAAATCTTTTTTACTTATACTTTTTAGCATTATTCTTGTATACCTTTATTGTACAATCTATTATAGATTGTATTTCTTTTTTATCATAAAATTTAAAATCTTTTGAAAATACAAAAATTTCTATAAAATTAGCTCTAAAAGATGCTCTAATTGTTCCTGCTTTAAACTTAATTTTTTTAGTTAAATCTACTTTTTTTTCTTTATCATTTTCAATTATTTCATAATTAATAGTTAAAAATTTCTTAATATCATTTTTTGCTTTTTTACCAATTGATTTTATAAAATAATCATCTATTTCACTAATAGATATAAAGTCTTCTATAATTGATTTAGAATTTAAAGATTTAGTATAACCACCATCTAATTTATAATAACCTTTATTTAATGCATTAATAGACTTATTTAAAAGCTTTTGATTAAATAGTTTTGAGATAGAAGTACTATCTTCACATTCAAGAGGAATTACTTTTTCTTTTGTTATAAATATCTTTTCATCATTTATATCATCTTTACTATCACGCATATAAGTTAAATATATAACTAAAGTAATAGTAATTATAATAATAGAAGCCAAAGTAAAAAAATTGTTTATTATTGTACTTTGTCTTCTATTTCTTTTCATAAGAGAATTCTAAACCAATGCCTCTTTAAGAACATCTTCTATTACATCAACAGGTTTTATTTCCATTGCTTTTTTAACTTCTTCAGGAATATCATCTAAATCTCTCTCGAAGTTCTTTCTAGGAATTAAAGCCTTAGTCATTTTTGCTTTGAATGCTGCAATTAATTTTTCTTTTAATCCACCAATTGGTAAAACTTTTCCAGAAAGAGTAAGCTCTCCTGTCATTGCAATATCAGAGATAATTGGTCTCTCTGTTAATATTGAAGCAATTGTTAATGCCATTGTAATACCAGCACTTGGTCCATCTTTTGGAGTTGCACCTTCTGGAATATGTAAGTGAATATCATATCTTTTATAAACTTCACTAGAATCTACTTCTGTTTTTTCTTCTTTTTCTTTAGCTGTTTTTGGAATAATAGAATTATTAATTTTTAAACTTCCATTATCAATTAAAACTTTTACAACTGAAAAAGAGATTCTAGATGATTCTTTCATAACATCACCTAAATTTCCAGTAACAGATAAAATACCTTTACCTTTTAACTTAATAGCCTCAGATTTTAAAACATCTCCACCTACTGCTGTCCATGCTAATCCATTTGCAATTCCAATTGAATTTTTCTTTTCAGCTGGGTCAATTTCAAAAATTGGATTTTCTAAGTATTCTTTTAAGTTTTTAGTAGAAATAGTAACTTTTGTAACTTTTTCATCACTTAATATCTTTTTAACTGCTTTTCTAAATAATTTAGCAAATACTCGTCTTAAATTACGAACACCAGCTTCTCTAGTATACTTTGCAATAATCATTTCGATAGTAGCTTTAGATAAAGATATTTCACTTTTTTTCAATCCATGTTTTTCTAACTCTTGAGGAATTAGGTAATCTTTGGCAATATGATATTTTTCATTTGGAGTATATGAAGAAATTTCAATAAACTCCATTCTATCTCTAAGTGGTGCAGGAATTCTTCTTGCATCATTTGCTGTTGAAACAAAAATAGTTTGAGATAAATCAATTGGAAAATTTAAGTATAAATCTCTAAACTCATTATTTTGTTCCGGGTCAAGAATTTCTAACATTACAGCTGTTGGATCACCTCTATTGTTTGCTCCTAATTTATCTATTTCATCTAAAACCATAACAGGATTCATAGTTTTTGCATCAACAAGACCTTTTACAAGTCGTCCAGGCATTGCACCAACATATGTTCTTCTATGTCCTCTTAATTCATTAACATCTTCCATTCCACCAAGTGCAATTCTTACAAGTGGTCTTTTAAGTGCTTTTGAAATTGAGTTTGCTAAAGAAGTTTTACCAACACCAGGAGGTCCTACAAAACATAAAACAGTACCTCTTGATTTTAAGTTTTTAATCTTTCTTTTTTCAAGTAATTCTTTTACTGCAAAAAATTCTGAAATTCGCTCTTTTGCTTTAAATAAAGAATAGTGATCTTTGTTTAATTGCTCTTCAACATTTGCAACAGAAATTTCTTCATTTGCAAATTTCCCAAATGGAATATCCAATACTTGTTCGATATAAGTTTGTAAAAGAGAAGCATCTGGTGAATCTTGATGCATTCTACTTAATTTATCAATTTGTTTTTTAACTTCTTTATATCCATCTTTTGGCATATGTTTTTTAAGCTTTTTTAACTTTTTAGAATATGCTTTTATTTCTTCATCTTTTTTATTATCAGTACCTAATTCTTGATTAATTGCTTTTATTTGCTCTTTTAAAAAGTAATCTTTATGAGTTTTTTCAATTTTTGAATTTACTTTTTGAGTAATTTCTTTTTGAATTTTATAAGATTCAATCTCTTTTTTTACAACTTCTATAATATCTAATAATCTTTTTTCAATATCTGTTTGAGAAAATAAAAGATAAGCTTCATCTTTTTTAACTTTTAATACAGATGATATTAAATCTGCAATTCTTATTGGATCTTCATTTTCTTCAATTGTTTTAATTAAATCAGCTGGAAATTTTGAATTTAATCTTGAAAGTTTTTTAATTTGTTCTATTAGAACTGAAACTACAGATTTAATACTTTCTTCATTAAACTCTTTATTTACTAAAATATTAACATTTGCAAAAAGAGGATTATTTTCATTAAATTCTTTTATACTTCCTTTTGCTAAACCTTGAAAAAGTACCTTTACTTTACCATCTGGTAAAGATACTTTTCTCATGATATTTCCAACAACACCAACATCATAAAAAGAGTTATCTTCTCTTTTATCTTCACCGCCATTTTTTGAAACAGCAACTATAACTAATTTGTTTTCTTCAATTGCAGTTTCAACTGCTTTAATATTATCTTCATTACTTAAGAAAAGAGGTGCTATCATAAATGGATATAAAAATATTTCATCCTCTATTATTAAAGGGATATCCTGTGGAAATTTATCGTAATTTTCTAATTCCATGTATTTTGACTCCTAAAATTTATTATATTATTCAAAAATTGATCTGTAATATGGAACATTTACAGGTTCTATTTCTTCTGGATTAATCCAAGATTCTTTAACTTTTTCATTATAAAAAGCTACTGCTTGTTTCTTCCCTTTTTTCTCATAAAGATTTGCAATAGATAAATCTAATGAAGCTTTTGCCATATATAATCTTGCATTAATTGTATCAACTAGTGGCATATATGGTGAGCCTTTATATCTAGCTTGGAAATCTGCAATATCTTTGATTGTATTTTCTACAAGTTCTTGATCTCTTAATTGATAAGTAAAACCTAAGAAGTTTGCTTTAATTTTTAAATATCTAGCATAATCAATATTTTTACTAAGCGCAAATCTTTTTATATATTCATCTAAATAAAAGTTTGCTAAAGAATACTCTTCTTCATCAATATGACTGTTTACTAAAATAAGCAATGATGTTGCAATTAATGGTGAATTTCTATGTTCACTTTCTAATGATGTATATGTATCATCTGCTTCATCTAAGCTACCAGCTGATATTTGAGTTAACATTTTATTATACCAATAAAGTGCAGGTTTGTTATATTCTGTCACTTCATTTTTACTTGAACAAGCTGTAAAAACAAAAACTGATGTAAGCACTAAGACTAAACTTTTAATTTTTAAGTTATTAATCATATAAATATCCTTTATTATAAAGATTGTATTTTATCTAATATTTGCTTAGGAAATATTTGCTATAATATTAAAAATAATTTAAAAGGCAATATTATGAAACTTACTTTAATCGGTAATGGGATTATGGCACAATCTTTAGCCCGTGGTTTAGTTAAAAATCATGAAGTAGAAATGGTAGGGAGAGATGAGAATAAGTTAAAAGCAATTCAAGAAAACATTCCAGAAATTACAATTAAAACATTGGAAGATCAAGAAAGTATTGAGGGTAAAAATGTTTTATTTTGTGTAAAACCATATGCATTACAAAGTGTTTCAGCAAGACTTACAGGTGAAGCAAATATATTATTATCTATTCTAGCAGGAACTACGTTAGATTCACTTAGAAAACAAATAAAATCAAAATATTATATAAGAACTATGCCAAATGTTGCAGCTTCTGTTCAAAATTCAATGACAACAATTACAGGTGATAAAGAAGCAAAAAATATAGCACTTGATATTTGTGCATCAATTGGTAAAACATTATGGGTAAATACTGAAAATCAACTTGATATTGCAACTGCAATAGCAGGTTCGGGTCCTGCTTTTTTAGCATTAATTGCTGAAGCAATAAGTGATGGTGCGGTAAATGCAGGACTTGAACGAAATTTAAGTAGACAATTAGTTCAAGGATTATTTAGTGGTACTGCTTCATTATTAGAGCATACACATCCTGCCATTATCAAAGATTCTGTAATGAGTCCTGGAGGGACTACTGCTGCTGGTTATGTAAAACTTGAAGAAGGTGCTGTCAGAGATTCGATGATAAAAGCTATAAATGCTGCTTATTCTAAAGCTGTAGAGTTTGGCAAAAAATAGTTTTACACTTTTTGAAACATTAATAAGTATGACAATACTTATCATCATAATAAGTGGTTTTTTAAACTCATCTTATTATGATGAAAAAGCTATTAATACTTCTGCTTTATTAAATTCATTAGAAAATGACTTTGACACGAATAACTATACTAATTTTATAGCAGAACCTATAAAAGAGATACGTATTATAAAAAACAATACTACAGAAGAACAAATTTTAGTAAAAAAATATTCTTTTGAAAATGATGATATAAAGATTTTTAAGTATGAAAAATAGTTTTAGTTTATTAGAAGTTATTTTAACGATAATAATTTCTTCAATTGTCATAATAAACTCAACATATTTATCTAAAGAGTTATTTCAAACTAATAAAACAGTTCAAAATATAGAGATTTTAAAACTTGATTTATTATCAACTAAGATTTTTTTACAAAAAAACAATATAGATTTAGAGCATAATCTTTCATATGAAAATAATACTATTTACTATCAAAATAAAATATTATTAGAAAATGTAAGTGATTTTAGTATCATTAAAAAAGCTACATATTATGAAGTTTCTCTTGAAATAAAAGATTTAGCAAAAGAAAATTGGAAAATTAGATTATGAAATCTAAATTAAGTATGAAAAAATCTTTCACCTTACTTATTACTGTATTTTTATTATCAATATTTTCATATTTAGCTATATCAATTTTAGAAACAAAATCCTTAAGAAATACAAACTTACAAAATCAGTATTTATATATTCAAGCAAAAAATCATAAAGAATTTTTAAAATCTTATATAAACTCAATAGATTTAACAGATATAACTCATTTAGAAATCAAAGATAATATCTTTAATATTTACGCAGATATAATAAAAGAATCAAACTCTTCATATACAATAAACTTATTTGTTAAAGCAAAAGAGTTTGATATTTCATTACACGAAAAATTTATTAAATAATCACATCCAAAACTTTTTTAGCAAGATTTAAAGCTTTTGTTCTATGTGAAAACTCTTTTTTTGCTTCATATCCTAACTCGCCTAATGTTTTATCAAAATCTTTAGGTATAAACATTGGATCATAGCCAAAACCACCCTCACCTTTTTGTTCATTTATTACATTTCCATGCATCCATCCATGAACTGTATATGTATATCCTTGATAAATGATTGCGATACAAGCTGTATAAAAAGCTGGTGTTTTTTCTAAATTTCTTTCTTTTAGATTTTTAATTAATTTTTCATTATTTTCTTTATCACTTGCATTAAGACCTGCATATCTTGCTGAATAAATACCTGGCTCATTATTTAAAGCAGGTACAGAAATTCCTGAATCATCAGAAATTACTATGATATCATTTATACCTTTTTTTAATAATTCCTCATAAATTGTTTGTGCTTTTTTAATTGCATTACCTTTAAAACTATCTTTATCCTCAATAATTTCAATATCACCTAATATTTCTTTAAATGCTACAACATCATCATTTGGCATTAATTTTTCAAATTCTTTTATTTTTCCCTTATTTCCTGAAGCTAAAACTATTCTCACTTTTTTCCTTTTCAACCTATTATTAACATAAATTATATATAATCAGCGCTAATTATATTATGTTTAGGATTATATATGTTTAAATCAATTTTACCACTTAGTTCAATTATTGCACTAAGATTTTTAGGTTTATTTCTAGTTTTACCAGTTATTTCTGTATATGCTATGAATTTAGAAGGTTCTACAACTACTCTAGTTGGAATCGTAATTGGTGGTTATGCACTTACTCAAATGATTTTTCAAGTTCCATTTGGAGTTATGAGTGATAAGCTAGGAAGAAAAGGAACAATTGTAATGGGATTAATCCTTTTTGCTATTGGTTCTTTAATTTGTGCAATATCAACAGATATTTATACTTTGATGTTGGGTAGACTTTTACAAGGTGCAGGTGCTATTGGTGCTGTTGTAACTGCAATGATTAGTGATTTAGTAAAAGAAGAACAAAGACCAAAAGCAATGGCTATGATGGGTATGAGTATCGCAGGTGCTTTTGCTATATCAATGGTTGCTGGTCCTACTTTAGGTGCTGCTTTTGGTATTGAGTCATTATTTTATATAACGATGGTTTTAGCTTTAGTTTCAATTTTTGTTTTATTAAAAAAAGTACCAAATCCACCACATATTACACACACTTACAATAAAAAAGCAAATTTAGGTGAAATACTTTTAAATGCCAATTCAATAAAAATGAATATTACAAACTTTTTACAAAAAGGTTTAATGACGTTTGCATTTATGATTATTCCAATGGTTTTAATCAAAAACTTTTCTTGGGAATTATCAGAATTATGGAAAGTTTATGTACCTGCAATGATTTTTGGGGTTTTAGCAATGGGTCCTGCTGCTGTATTTGCTGAGAAAAAAGGTAAATTCAAAGAAATTTTAATTATTGGTATTATATTTTTTGCAATCTCTTATTTAGTAATTGGTTTCTCAAGTTCTGCTACTGTATTTGCTATTGGTGTTGTTATTTTCTTTATTGGATTTAATATGCACGAACCAATTATGCAATCACTTGCATCAAAATTTGCAAAAGTACATCAAAGAGGTTTAGTTTTAGGAATCTTTAATTCATTTGGTTACTTAGGAACTTTCTTAGGTGGTGTTATTGGTGGTATTTTCTATGAAGATGTTTCTTTATCAACACTAGTTATTGTAATTGCAGTTATTTGTTTATTATGGGCAATTTTAATTGTAACTATGCCAAATCCAGAAAAAAAGAAATTTATCTACTTACCAATTGATGAATATAACTTAGATAATAGTTCTAAATTAGAAAAAGCAGATATTGATGAATGGTATATAAATAATACTGAAAAAATTATCGCTATTAAATATGATAATGATAAAATTAGTGAAGACGAAATTAAAAATTTACTAAAATAAACTCTAAAAATAAATTACTTATAAAGGAAATAATTTGAAAAAAGTATTATTAATATCTTTTTTGATTCTTTCCTTTATTACTATTTCCACCATTGCATCAAGAACATTTTTCATATCTAAATCAAAACTTAACTCTATTTCAATTAAATATGGTAAAAATGCAAAATTACGCGTAGAGAAATGGGATGCAATGCTTCAAACTTCAAAAAATAAAAAAATATTACACAAGTTAAAAAATGTAAATGATTTTTTTAATAAAATTAAATATAAAACTGACTCAAGACATTGGCATAAAAAAGATTATTGGGCAACTCCATTTGAATTTATGGGAACTGCTGCAGGAGATTGTGAAGATTATGCAATAGCTAAATACTTTAGTCTTAGAAAAATTGGAGTACCTGATAGTAAACTTAGAATCACTTATGTAAAATATAAAAGAATTCACAGTAAATTTGAACAAGCACATATGGTATTAACTTATTATCATAAAGCAAATTCTACTCCTATTATATTAGATAATATAAATAAAAAATTAAAACTTGCAACTAGAAGAAAAGATTTAAAACCAATTTATAGTTTTAATGCAAGCGGATTATGGCAAGCTAAAAATAAAGGTTCAATTAGAATAGGGAAAAATAATCTCAGATCTTGGAAAAATCTAATGAATAGAATTTAAAAAAAGGAAGAAAAATGTCTTTATCAAAACAACTATACATAATAACAGCTTTTATTTTTTTTATGATTTTTACGGGTAATTTTATTATCAGTGTCAAAAATACTAAAGAATACTTAGAATTAGAATCTATCACTAAAGCGCAAGATACAGCTACATCTTTAGGGATGAGCATTAAAACATTATTAAAAGATAAAGAAGATTCAGAAGTTAAATCGATGATATCAGCAATTGCAGATAGCGGATTTTATAAAGAGATTAGACTAGAGAATGCCTACTTTACTGTAACACAATCACAACTAATCGAAGCTAATTTGGACTTAGATAATTCTTCATGGGAAATATCTAATTTAAAAATTGATCCATCATTTGGTAAAATAGAAAAGGTTATATCTGATAGTGAAATAGCACAAGAACTATCTGCTTTGGAAAATGAAGAAGCCCCTATTATTGAAAATCAAGAAGATTCTTACACTTATATACCAAGTAAACGATATAAAAATGGTGGTAATATTATATTTAATTTTACTGCAACAAATAAAATTGGTAAAAAAATTAATACAAGTTCAATAATAAACATGCATAAAGTTATTACAAAAGTAACAAGACCTATTAAATTTGATTATGTTCCAAATTGGTTTATAAATATGATTCCAATTAATCTTCAAGAAAAAAGTAGTCAAATTAGTGATGGATGGCAGACAACTGCTATTATTTATGTTAGCGCAAATTCAGGTGATGCTTATGCAAAATTATATGAACAAGTTAAAAGTGCACTAATCTATGCAATAATTGCATTTATAATATCTATGACTATTTTATTTACATTTGTTCAATATATTTTAAAACCATTAAAAAGAATAGAAAAACTTGCAAATGATATTTCTATTGGTAAATTTGGGGTAATAAAAAAACTTCCATGGACTACTGAAATTAAACATGTAGCAATTGCAATGAATGATATGTCTAGTAAAATTGAATCAATTATAAATAGATTAAATAATAACCTAGAAAATAGTACAAAAAGATTATCACACGATGAGTTAACTGGACTTAGTTTAAAACAAAACTTTGAAACTGATATGAAAAGTATGTTTATTCATAAATCAACAGGATATATTTTTATAATTAAAATATTTGATTTAGCAACTTTTGCAAAATCACATACAAACAAAGAAGTTAATAACTTTATAAAAGAGTTTGCAAATAATTTAACTAAAATATCTATGGAAAATAAAAAAATAACCGCTTATAGATTTTTTGGTTCTGAATTTGCATTAATTGGAGAAAGTTTTTCTTATGAAGATACTATAAAATTTACTAAACTTTTACAAAATAATTTAGAAGAATTAACTATTAAATTTAATAAAAAAGATATCGCACATATTGGAGCTACTCCTTTTAATCCAATTGGTACAATTCCACAAATGTTACAAACAGCCAATGAAGCTTATCAAAAAGCTACATTAATAGGAACAAATGAAGCTTATCTTGGAGATTCAAATGATTTATCACGAGATATGCAATCATGGAAAGAGTTAATCTTTGATATTATTGATAATTCAAAATTTAGTGTTAAATATATTGGTGATGCAAAATTATTAGATAATTCAGATAAATTAGTTATGCAAGAAGCATTTACAAGTACTAAAGATAAAGAGGGTATAGATATACCTATTGGTACATTTGTTTCAATTGCTGAAAAATATGAAAAAGTAATTGATTTTGATAAAAAAGTAATTACGAAAGTAATTAATCATATTTTAGTTAAAAAAGTTAAGCATAATATATCAATAAATTTATCATTAGAATCAATAAATAACACTGCTTTTATTGCTTGGATTGAAAATATCGTATTAAAACATAAAAAAATTGCTAATCAATTAGTATTTTCAATTACTGCTTATGCTGTTGCAAAAGATATGGATAAATTTAAATTTTTTGCAGATGAAATACACAAATGTGGTGCAAAAATTATTATTAAAAGATTTGAAAGTAAATTTATTCCCTTAAATAATATTAAAGATTTTAATCTTGATTATATTAGGCTAGCTAGAAATTATACTTCTAATATTTGTAATGATAACTCAAAACAAAGTTTTGTTGAATCTATCCAAGAGTTATCAACACTTTTAAATATTAAGGTATTAGCTGAAAATGTAGAAGATCAAGAAGATTTAGAAATCATTAAAAAATTTAAACTTTATGGAGCAAGTAGGTAGACTACTTGCTTATTTTATTTTTTTAATTTATACTTTTAATATAATATCTGTTATTTTCTTCTTCAAGTTTAATATCAATCTCAAAAATTTCTGAAAGATTTTCTGAATTTAAAATATCTTTTTTAAGACCTTGTTTATAAATTCTTTTATTGTATATCAATGCAACATTTGAAACCTCTGGAAATATTTCTTCAATATGATGAGTAACTAAAATAATTGAAGCTTTTTTAGAAAGCTTACGAATTAGTTTTATAAAGCTATCTTGTGATTTTATATCAAGTCCAACAGTTGGTTCATCTAATATAAATGCTTTTGGTTTATGAATTAATGCCCGACCTATAATACATCTTCTTAATTGTCCTGTACTCATTTGATGAACTTTTTTATCTTTCATATGTGAGATTTCTAAGAACTCTAAAACTTCTAATGCTTTTTCGTGTTGTTCTTGCGTAAAATCTTGATGAGAGAAAACACCAACACTACTAAAATATCCACTTAAAATTACTTCGTATGCTGTTAAAAACTTTCCATGCATAGCAAAATAATTATGTAAATCATTTGTAATAATTCCAAGATTTTTCTTTAAATCAAAAATACTCCATCTTGCTTTTCCAAAAATCTCTTTTTTGTGTGGATATTTAGTATTTGGATATAGATCATTTGAAATTAGTTTTATTAAAGTAGATTTACCACTTCCATTTGAACCTAATATAGTCCAATGTTCACCTTCTTTTATTTTAAGATTTATTTCTTCTAATATTGGTTGTAATTCATAACTTACATAAATATTTTCAAAATTAATTATCGATTCTTTGTTCAATTCTTTTTCCTTTGTTTTTTTTTACATAAAAATATTAATACAATGTTAATAATGATATATTATAATTTGTCTTTAAATAAGGATTATAATGTTTGATAAAGTTTTAAAATTTTTTGTAGAAAATTCAAGGGTTAATTATACTCTTTTTATATTAGTATTTGCTATAGGTATTTGGTCTTATACTAAAACTCCTAAAGAGATATTTCCAAGTTTTGAATTGGATATGATTTCAATAAAAGGTTCATATAGTGGAGCTTCTGTCGATATTCTAGATAAAATGGCTGTTGTTGAAATTGAAGATAATATAAAAAACATTGATAGTGTTGATACTATGACAACTGTTATTAGTCCTGGTTCTTTTAGTATTGTTCTAGAATTAAAAAAGGGCAAAAACAAGTATAATGAAGCAGATAAAGTAAAAGATGCTATTGCACTTATTAAAACAAATCTACCATCAGATATGGATGAACCAACTGTTAATGTCCTTAATCGTTCAAGATCACTAATAGATGTAACTCTTACTTCTAAAAAATATTCAACAGATGAATTAAAACCTTTTGCAGATACTTTAAAAAGTCAAATTCTTGGAATTACAGGAATAGATGATGTTACAATTTTTGGAGATTCAGATAAATATTTTGAAGTTTTAATTGATGATAAAAAAATAGATGCATTAAATTTAAATAAAAGTGAAGTTTTTACAGCAATTTCAACTTTATCTTATATCTTTCCCGTTGGTAAAATAGAAGATCCCAAAAAGCATTATTATATTTCTACATACAATGGTGCAAAAAATGCAAAAGATTTTGGAAATACATTAATTAAATTATCTAATACTAATATTTATGTAAAAGATATTGCTCAAATTTCAAAGAAATATGAAGATTCTTCCACGCTTTATTCTTTTAATGGACAAAATGCACTTTCACTTGCTATTGAACAATCTGATACTTCAGATGCAATAGTTCTTGCACAAAAGATTAAAAATTTATTACCAGAGGTAAATAAGAAAAACCCTGATATTACGATAACAATTGCGGATGATAATAGTGAAAGAATTACAGATAGATTAAATATAGTTGTGTCAAATATTTTATTAGGAATTATACTAATTACTATTTTGGTAATGATTTTAATCAACTTTAGAATGTCTGCAATTATCGCACTTGGTATTCCAACATCATTTGTAATCGCAGCTATTTATATGTATTTTAGTGGTTATTCAATAAATATGATTTCACTTGTTGGAGTTTTAATTGCAATTGGTATTGTCGTAGATGATGCTATTGTTGTAAGTGAAAATATTCAACAACATATAGAAGAAGGGTTATCACCTAAAGAAGCTGCTGTAAAAGGTGCTAGTGAAATGGTTAAACCTGTAACCATTGCATCTCTTACTACACTATTTTCATTCCTTCCTGTATTAATGATTAGTGGAACAATGGGTGAAGTTATGAAGCTTATTCCTATTGCACTTAGTGCCTTGGTTGTGGCTTCTTTGATTGAATCATTTATTTTCCTTCCAATTCACGCAGCACATACTCTAAAAACTGGTGCAAAAGTTACTTCTTGGGAAAAGGCAAATAAAGTATATAATTTGATTATTCACTTTTTTATGAAATGGAAAAAGACATTTCTTACTATTTTTATAATACTTGTTCCTCTTGCAACATTTATGGAAATTAAAAGTTCAAAATTCCAAATGTTTCCAAATTTTGATGCAACTGATGTGAAAATTTCTATGAAAGCAAATGCAAATACTACACTTGAAGAGTCTTTTAAAATTGTTCAAGAAATAGAAAAAGATTTAATACAAAAAAGAGATGAATTTGCTATACGAAGTATTGATTCTGTTGCAGGATATAGAAAAGATACAGGGAATAATACAGAAAACTTTCCTTATGTTATGTATATGACTGTTGAACTTCAAAAACTAAAAGCAGCTAACTTTTTAGATAGATATATTACTCCTTATCTTAGTTTTTATTATGATGAAGAAGGAAGAACAAGAACCCTAAAATCAAAAGAAATTGCACGTAATCTACAAAAGTTTTTAGAAGAACAAAATTATAAAGAAAAATATAATTTAGAAGAAATTGGTGTCTTAGAGCAAAGAGTTGGACCTATAAAAGCTGACGTAAAAATAGGATTAGTTTCACCAGATAGTCAAATGATTATAAAAGCAATAGATGAATTAACTTTAGAAGTTAATAAACTCAATGGAATTACATCAGTTTCAAACTCATTAAAATTTGGAATAGATGAAATTAAATTAAAAGTAAATCAATATGGACAAACACTAGGAATAACAGAATCATTTATAGGTTCATATCTTTCAAATCTTTATTTATTAAAGAAAAAAGGTGTATCTTTTGATGAAAAAGAGATGTTAGATATAAAAATAGAATCAAAAAACAAAGATGATTTTGAAGCTTTTAAAAATACACAAATACCTTTAAGTGATGGTACTTATGTAGCTTTAGACCAAATAGTTGAACTTAATACTATTAGAGCATTTGAACAACTTATAAAAGACCAAGGTGAAAAGAACTTTTATATTTTTGCAAATGTAGACCCTGATATTATAACTTCTACTGAAGTACTTGAAAAATTACAACCATTATTAAATAAGCTAAAAGAAGATGGAATTAAATTAATATTTAAAGGTGAGGCACAAAAGAAAGCAGAATTAAAAAGAGATATGCTTTTAGCTTCAGCACTTGCTATTGTTCTTATTATGCTATCTATGCTTTATTTATTTAACTCTTTTAGAGAAACATTTATTGTTATGAGTATTATTCCTTTTTCAATTTTAGGTGTATTAGTAGGTCATAAAATGATGGGATTAAACTTATCTATGCCTTCAATGATTGGGGCTTTAGGATTAGCTGGTGTTGTTATTAATGATGGAATTATTATGATGACATATCTTAAAAAAGCAGAGAATCTAGAAGAGATATTTTTAAGAGCTACTAAAAGATTTAGACCGATTATTATTACATCAATTACAACACTAATAGGAATGAGTTCACTTATATTCTTTCCAACAGGTCAAGCTGTTATTTTCCAACCAATTGCAATTGCTTTAGGTTTTGGACTTGCTTGGGGAACGATTTTAAATCTTATTTATTTACCCGTACTTTATACAATCACACATAAATTAAGAAAAGAAAATATAAGTAAAGTTTAAAAACTTTACTTTATAGAATAAATATAAAACTTTTAATAGCAGAACTACTCATAGCAAAAGGTTCGATATTTATCTTTCTTAATGTATATTCTACATTTAATAATATTCGTGAAAGAAGTATCTCAAAAGAAAAGTTTGAATGAGAATAAATACTCTCTTTATTTGATTTTATATACTCTAAATCTCTTATAATATTTAGATTACTATCATCTTTTTGTAATAATTCGATTTGCCAATTATTTTGCCAAGTATTAAAAAGATATTTACCATTATTGTCTTTTTGCGTTCTTATTTTCCATCTAACAACTTGTAAGTATTGATAAAGTTTTTGCAGTTCATTTTTATTATGCTCAAAAGCTGTAAACTTATAATCATCTTCTAAACCATAAGCTTTATATATCAATTTATATAAACCTAAAATCAAAAAGTCATTTCTATTTCCCACATCTTGCGGTAAAAATGCATAATATAAATATTCATTATATGTTTTTAACTCTTTTCCATATTGAGAAATATTTATATAATCTTGATTTGTTTTGATTTGATGAACTATATTCTTTGATAGGCTTTTATTATATGAGTTAGGATTTCGTAAATCTAACTTTCTTTTATATTCTAATAGAGCTCTTATTGTTTCATTTTTATAATTTGTTATTTCAGTTGCAGAATTACTTTGAGCAAGACTTTTAATACTTTGCTTAGTAAAACCACATCCATGAAAAAGGAATACAAAGAATAATATAAAAAAATATTTTATTAATTTACTAATCACTTTATACTCCTTTTAGAATTTATCTAAGAAATAGCCTCTAATTCACTTTTAATTTTTTCTAATTTTGTTTGTGCATCTACTAATGCTTGTTTATTTTCAAGAACAACTGATTCAGGAGCATTTGCTACAAATCTTTCATTTGATAACATTCCATTTAGTTTATCAAATTCTTTTTGCGTTTTAGCTTGTTGCTTAGTTAATTTATCAATAATTGGACTCATATCAATTTCACTTGTAGGAAGATATACTTCTAAATTATCAGATACATCTGTAATTGAGTTTTCAACTTTAGCATCTACAAATTCAATATTTTCAACTTTTCCAAGTTTTTCAATAAATGGTTTTGCAATATCAATATCAATTTGTTTATCTAATTTGATATAAGCTTTTGCAATTTTTGAGTTACCCATATCAATAACAACTTTTGCACGTCTAAGTGCTGTAATTGCTTCTTCAATAATAGCAAACATAGCTTCAATTTGCTCATCTTTTTTTATTTCTTTTGGGAAGTTACAAATCATTAATGATTTATCACCCTCTTCTAATGAAGTTCCTGATAGTTTATGATATAAATAATCAGAAATAAATGGCATAAATGGACTTACCATTTTAAGAGTTTCTTTGAAAATTGCACCAAGTTCTATAATAGATTCTTTTGAACCTTTAGAATACTCAATACCCCAATCACAAAATTCAGTCCATACAAATTTGTAAAGAATTGAAGCAGATTCATTAAATTTGAATGCTTCTAGTGATTCTCTTACCTCATCAACTGCATGAGATAATCTACTTTGCATATATTTTCCAAGAGGAGTTTTAATCTCAATATCTTTTAAATCAGCAAATGTATCAACATTTAACTGTAAGAAATTTGTCGCATTGTAAAGTTTATTAGTAAAGTTTCTAAATTGCTCTAAGTTTTTAGCACCTAGTTTAATATCTCTACCTTGAACAGCTAAGTATGCAAGTGTAAATCTAATAATATCAGCAGAATGCTCTTCAACCATATCAAGTGGGTCAATTACATTTCCTTTTGATTTAGACATTTTTGCACCTGTTTCATCTCTAACTAATGCATGCATATAAATATCTTTAAATGGTAATTCACCTGTAAAGTGATCTCCCATCATCATCATTCTAGCAACCCAAAAGAACATAATATCAAAACCAGTAATAAGCAATGAATTTGGATAGAAATCTTTCATATCAGATTCATTATATAAGTCTTCTAATTTACCATTGTTTCCCCAACCAAGTGGTGACATTGCCCATAAAGCAGAAGAGAACCACGTATCAAGTACATCAGGATCTTGTGTTATATGTTTTGAACCACATTTTGGACAAACTCCAGGTTCATCTCTTTTATCAGCCCATTCGTGATTACAAGAAGTACAAGTAAAAACAGGAATTCTATGTCCCCACCATAATTGTCTAGAGATACACCAAGGTCTTAACTCATCCATCCATGCTGTATATGAATTAATCCAATGTTGTGGATGAAAATTATTATGAGCTTTTGTTTTTTCTATTGAAGATTTTGCAACTTTTTCATCTAGAAACCATTGTTGAGAAATAAAAGGTTCAACAATATTTTTACATCTATAACAATGCCCTACTTGATGAACATGGTCTTCAATTTTTATAATATAACCAGCATCTTGTAAAGCTTTTACAATAATTGGTCTAGCTTCAAGTCTTTCTAAACCTTTAAACTCTCCACAATAATCATTTAAAATACCTTGTTCATCGAATACTTTGATAAATTCTAAATCGTGTCTTTTACCTACTTCATAATCATTTTGATCATGTGCTGGCGTTACTTTTACAACACCTGTTCCAAATTCCATATCAACATGAGTATCTGTAATAACTTTGATTTTTCTATTAGTTAGTGGTAATAATACTTCTTTTCCTACAATATCTGAATATCTTGAATCATCAGGATGAACCATAATAGCAGTATCACCAAAGTATGTTTCAGGTCTTGTTGTTGCAACTTCTAGTTGCCCTGAACCATCAGCAAATTTGTAAATCATAGTATAAAACTTACCATTTACTTCTTCGTGTTCAACTTCAATATCTGATAATGCACCATCGTGTGTACACCAGTTAACCATATAGTTGTTTTGAGAAATATGTCCTTCGTTGTATAAAGATACAAAAGCTTCTTTTACTGCTTCTTTTAGACCTTCGTCCATTGTAAATCTTTCACGTTTCCAAGCAGGAGTAACTCCTAGTTTTCTCATTTGGTGAACGATATTTCCACCTGAAGTTTCTTTTTGTAGCCAAGCTCGTTCAAGAAATTTTTCACGTCCTATTTCTTCTTTTGTAGTACCTTCAGCTAGAAGTTGTTTTTCAACAACATTTTGTGTTGCAATTCCTGCGTGGTCTGTTCCTGGTTGCCAAAGAGTTTTGAAACCATCCATTCTTTTATATCTTGTGATAATATCTTGAAGTGTAAATGTAAGTGCGTGACCTATATGTAAGCTTCCTGTTACATTTGGTGGTGGCATCATAATTGAAAAAGTTTTAGCTTTTCCATTTTCATCTAGTTCTTGTATATCTTTATTTCCTTCAATTTCGAAATAGCCTCTATCTTCCCAGATTTTATAGTAACTATCTTCTACTTTTGATGGTTCGTATTTTTCGCTCATTAAAAATCCTATATTGCTTTATTATGCGCGATTATATCCAAACATTATTTAATATACCAAATTTGATATTATATAGAAGTTTTCTCATCATCTTTTACCAAACCAGCTTCTCTTAAAAAAGGTGATGCTACAAATGCCATTTTTTTGATTCTGTCAAATTTTGCATAAGATAAATACAATACATCTTTTGCACGTGTAACAGCAACATAAAAAAGTCGTCTCTCTTCTTCTAGGCTTCCACCCTTACTCATTAGCTTTCTATTAGGAAATCTTCCATCCATTAAATCAATAACATAGACTTCTTTAAACTCCAAACCTTTACTAGCGTGAACTGATAATAAGTTAACTCCATCGCCTTCACTCATTTCAGAACCGCCTAAAATCATTGAGTTAATAAATTTTGATAATTCTTTAAAATTTCTTGATAAGTTTTTTAATAACATACATTTTCTATTTATTTTAGAAAGTGATTTTGTTTTTTGATTTGGATTTACTGTTCCATCCTTTGCTGTTGCTCTTTTAGTTGATAAGAAATCTTTTAATTTTGAATACATCATTGATGAATTTATACTTCCAATTAATGATTCTGGATTTTTTGTTCTTCGTAAGTGTTTCATTAATAAATAAAAATCATATATATATTTACCACCATCTACACTTAGTTTTGGATGTTTCAAAATTGGATTTGATAAAAAAGCCTCTTCAAAGCTACAATCTTTGAATTTTGAAATAGAACCTAATTCTAAGAAATCATCAAATAAGCCTAATTGTCTATTCTTTACTTTTTTAGTATCATAAGGATTCTTTATATCTGGATTAGGTTGAAATAGACCTACTAATATATCTCCATCTCCTAGTTTTATTAAAGCATCAAAAATATCTTTTGCTATTGCTTTTCCAATTCCTTTTCCATGCTCTAAAACATGAATAAAAGCCATCATATCATTGTGTGAAAGTTGCATAACTAAAACATCTAATATAAACTTTATTTCAACAGAATCAAAAAAAGACATTCCACCTTTTCTTTTTGCAGGAATCTCATATTCCCGTAAATTTGCTTCTATTCCATCGGCACTTGAATTATTTCTATAAATTATTGCAATATCGTTATGAGGTGCAGTACTTTTTGAAATCAATTGTGATATATATTGATATTGAGCAAATAATTCATTAAAAGCAAGTAGCTTAGGTTTTATAGTTTCATCAGTTCTTACAACTTCCAAGTTTTTCTCATAAATCCTATCATTGTATTCAATTACTTTTGTAGCTAAATCCAATATTGGCTTTGTAGAACGATAGTTTTTTCTTAATGTAAAAACAGTTGCATTTTCATATCTTTTTGCAAATGTTGAGATAATTCCAATATCAGAACCATTAAATGCATAAATACTTTGGTCATAATCACCCACACAAAATAAAGAATCAGGTTTAAAACCATCCAAAAGTCTACCTTGTAAAGGATTTGTATCTTGATATTCATCTACTAATACTTCTTTAAAATTGAACTCTTCTGTTTTAAGCTTTTCTAACATTATTGTAAGCAAATCATCAAAGTTTGCGTAAGCATATTTGGTCTTTAATTCATTAAATTCTGCAACTACATCCTCATATATCAGTGTATATATTTCATGAGAAGCATTTCTATCTTTTATCCAAGTAGCAAAATCTTCACCTGTATTTGAGTTAAGATATAAAGAATACATATCATATAAATATCCTCCATCATAAGGGTTTGCCTCATCATCTCTATCAAAGAAGACTCTTTTTTCATAAACAGACTTGAATAGTGTTTTTAATTCATTTGGTTGTTTTAGACTAATATTTATATTTAATTGTTTTAGTAATTTATACGAAACTGAATGAAATGTCCCTGCCATTATTCGTTTAGCAATATCTTTTCCAAAAAACTTAGCAACTCTTTGAACCATTTCAGCAGCAGCTTTATTTGTAAAAGTTAATAAAAGAATTTCTTCTGGCTTTGTTCCATTATTTATTAAATTTGCTATTCTTCCTACTATTGTAGAAGTTTTCCCAGTTCCAGCACTTGCAATAATTAAATTATATC
The DNA here is from genome assembly GCF_003667345.1 of Poseidonibacter antarcticus. NCBI lineage: Bacteria > Pseudomonadati > Campylobacterota > Epsilonproteobacteria > Campylobacterales > Arcobacteraceae > Poseidonibacter > Poseidonibacter antarcticus. The sequence goes on along the minus strand of NZ_RCWF01000009.1, from coordinate 67,454 downwards.
CCTTAGGACAGGTTGCTGCACTTAATTGTTCTTGATTTAAATTTGATAATGGCATAGCTTATTTGATTCTTTATGATAGTTTTTTATTTTGGAATACTAGCATAAAAGAGTTATTGATTTTATTAGAGGGAAATTTTGGGTAAAAAAAAAGGTGCCGTTATATATAGGCACCATTTTTATAAGGAAATATAAAAAAATTATTTATATTTAAGAAAATCATCTTAAAATTCTACTAAATAAATAAGTCGCTGCGTCAACTTATCTATAGGAAAATTATACACAGCTACAATTAACTAAAGTATAATAAAAAATTAATGGATAGTTAACTTAAACTACTTATAATGATATTATTATTTTAAATTATATAAAAGAAATAAAATATATGTATATTTATAAAGAAAATAGGGTTTTTTATTAAAATTAAAGCAACTTAAGATTTTTTTTAGCTTTTTTCTTTTTTTTATAGTTTATAATAACATATTCAAAAAGAAATAAAGTTTTATAGTATTTCCAGAAACTACATTTTTGCATTTGGCCGTGCGTAGTTAAATAAAGTTTCTGGAAATTTTGTTGTACTCTGAAATAGTGAGTACTTTTATACTAACAAATGAAGCTTATATCAAAGTTAAAGTTTGTTATATAGGAGTTTAAATGTTAAAAAAAATATCACTTGCAATAATTGCTTCTGCACTTTTAAAAATTGCAAATACTGAAAATACTAAAAATATTGGTTTATTATGACAAATAATCTAAATTTATCAATTAAATATGAATTATTATCTATTAATGTGGATGAAAAAGATGTTAACTATATAATGCAAAGAGTTAAAAATCGTTTGACTGAAGAAAATATAGATGAAGAATTAGTAAAGTTAGGCTATCCCAAACACTTTACTTTTGATTATGATGAGTATGATGAATATGGATTTTTAGATATAGCATTTATAAAAGACAAGCATTACGGTGAAAAAGAGGAAGAGGATTAGATTATGAAAAAACCAACAAATAAAGATCTAGTAAATTTATATTATGAAGAACTTTGGAATAAAAAGAATAAAGACTATATTGATATTCTTTTCGATGACAATATCATATTTTATGGTTCGTTAGGTGTAGAATGTGAAGGTAAAAAACAGTTTGAATCTTATATGGATACTATTCATACAGGTATTCCAGATTTATTTCACAGTATAACTCAATGGGTTGTAGATGATAATAGTATCGCAGTTAGAGCTATTTATGCAGGTAGACACTCAGGAAACTTACTAAACTTTGAAGCAACGAATAGTAGACTTATGTATAATGGTGCTACATTCTTTAAATTTTATGAAGGTAAAATTCAAAGTGTTTGGGTTTTAGGAGATTTACACGGTCTTTTAGAACAACTTAAAAATAACTCAAACTAATAAAAGATATGTACTTTTAAATATTTTAATATTTAAAAGTACTATCTTAATTTTTTATTTTTCTCTATAATTTTTTGTAAAAGCTTACAATAAGCTATTATAAAAATCATTACTATATACATTAATTGCATTATATTTATTGATTTTTGTGCCATTATAAAATGAATTGTAATTAAAATCAATGCTACATATACAAACTGATGATAACTCTTATACTTTTTAAACAATCTTTTTGTAGATGTAATTGTCATAAATAAAAGTATAAAAAATGCAAGCATTCCTAAATAAATAAATGGCTTATCAAGTGTTTCTTCTATTATGAATATAAAATCTAATTCTGCATCAAAAACTACAAAATTAATCAAATGTAAAAATGCATAGAAAAATCCAAATAAACCTATTAATCTTCTATATTTCATAAAATTAATTGGTTTTTTGAATAATGAAATTAAAATCGATAAAAATAGTATAACAGTTGCACTTACACCTGTTACCGTATAAATATATTTTATAGGGTCCGCTACATTTTCAAAATATAAAATTTGTGTACTTAATAACACTAAGGGTAAAAGCATTATTAAGTAAATAAATAATCGTTTCATTATATAAACTTTCTTAAATCCATTCCCTTATACATATGTGCTACTTCTTTTTCATAACCATTGTACATTAGGGTTTTTTGTTTTAAGAACTTTCCTAAAACACGTTCTCTTTTTTGAGACCACCTTGGGTGATCAACATTTGGATTTACATTTGCAAAAAATCCATACTCTCTTTTATTTGTTTTTTGCCATGTATTAATAGGTTCTTCATCTACAAATGATATTTTTGATATAGATTTAATAGATTTAAATCCATATTTCCAAGGAATAACTAATCTTAAAGGCGCACCATTTTGTTTAGGAAGCGTTGAACCATAAAGTCCAGTTGCTAAAAAAGATAATTCATTCATAGCCTCATCCATTCTCAAACCTTCAACATAAGGATAATCAATTGTTGCAAAAACACCACGTGATTGATCTGGAAACATCTCTTCATCATATTTTGTTTCAAATCTAATATATTTTGCACTAGATAATGGTTTAGCAAATTTAACTAAATCTGCTAAAGAAAACCCATTCCAAGGAACAACCATAGACCAACCCTCAACACATCTAAATCTATATATTCTCTCTTCAATTGTAAAGTTTTTTGTTAAATCATTTAATTGTATTTTCATAGGTTTTTCAACTAAACCATCAATTTCAATCTCCCAATTATCAGTATTTAAAGTATGTGCTAAATCTTGTACAGCTGTTTTTGATGTTGTGAATTCATAAAAATTATTATATGTTGTAATTTGTTCATAAGTATTTAATTTTAAATTATTGATATTTTTATCTTTTAAATATTTTAAATTAGCTACAGGAATATTATCTTTTGCTAATGCTTCTATCAATGCTCCTGAAGAGACTAATGAAGCTGCTCCTAGTTTTAAAAAGTTTCTTCTTTTGTTAAATAATTCTTCAGGAGTAACTTCACTAGAAGAAATATCCCAAGATCGTTTTTTTATTATATTCATAATTTAGCCTTTGATTTCTTTTATATTATGATTATATATATTTAGTATAAAGAGTGTGTTTAGAGGTTAATTTAAGTGTGTGTTATATAAAGGATTTTATTTTAAAAAGATAAAAAGGTCACTTAAAAAAGTGACCTTTTTGTTAAGAAACTTGAATTAACAAGCTCCCCCACCACAACAAGAAGATGCTTGTGCAACTGGTGCAGCAAGACTTAAAGCAGCGATTGCAGCTTCGTAATTTGGTTCTTCTGTAATTTCTGGACAAATTTCTTTATAAGTAATGATTCCATCAGCATTAATAACAAAAACTGCTCTACAAGCAACACCTGCTAATGGTCCTGATGCAATTAAAACACCGTAAGATTTAGAGAATGCTTTTGCTCTAAAATCAGAACCTACAGTTAAGTTTTCAATACCTTCTGTTGTACAAAATCTACCCATTGCAAATGGTAAATCCATAGATACAACGATTACTTCAGCATTTTCAACTTTTGCAGCTTCTTCATTGAATTTTCTAGTTTCAGATGCACAAACAGCTGTATCTAAAGATGGAACAACTACCACGATTTGTGATTTTTCGTTTTTACCACCAACTTGAACATCTTTTAAATCTTTTGCTACTACTGTTACTACAGGTGCAATATCTCCAACTTTTACATCAGCTCCACTTAATTGTACTTCATTACCTTTTAACATTGTTGTTGCCATATTATTTCCTTTGATTTTTAATATTTCTAGACATTATAATAAATTCGGATAAATTTTGTCTTAATTACTATATAACTGCTCTATTTAATTTTGATACAATTACTTTCTAATACAATTTTGTCTTCATTTAATAGTTTTGTCAATGTTGCTTTAAATGCTTTTTTACTAATACCAAAAACTTTTTTAATATCTTCGGCATCACTTTTATAAGTAAAATCCATTTTTCCACCTTTTTGCTTTAAGATTTCTAAAACTTTATCATCTTTTATTTTTTTCCCAATTTCTTGAAGAGATATATCTAATTTATTATCATCTCTAATCTTTTTAATATAAGCTCTTTTTCTATCTCCAAAATATACATTTTCAAATATTTCAGTATGGAAAATCATTCCATCATATAAATCATTTACAATAACTTTATATCCAAGAGGAGTTTTAGAATAAACAAGTATTTCTACCTCATCTTTTTCTTCTAAATTTTTTATATTTTGCTCTAAGGTATATTTTTCAGTACAAATTAATCTATCAGTTTTTTCGTCTAAAATCATTTTTAGAACTTTACTATGACCTTTGTGAAAAATACTTCTTTGTTTATTTTTTGGAACTAATATATCTTTAGGAAGTCCAATATCAACAAATGCACCAAAAGCAGCAGTATCAACAATTTCAAGATATGCAAACTCATTTACATAAAGATAAGGGTCAAGAGTAGTTGCTACTAATCTATCTTCACTATCTGTATAAATAAATACATCTAAAAAAGAACCCAATTCCATTTCATTTGTAACATAGGCATTTGGAAGTAAAACTTCTTCTCTATCATCACTAACCAAATATAAACCTGGTTCACTTTTTCTATAAACTGCAAGTTTATTTATTTCACCTACATAAATATGTTCATTTATTTTTACATCTTCTGTTGTCTGTTTTATTTTTTTATTTTCAATCATTTTAGTAATTCCGTTTTTTAAATTTTTATAATTATAGCTAAAGATATAGAATATATTTCTATTTTCTTTTTATTAGTTTCACAAGTGTAAGTATTACTACAGCTGAGATGATAATACTTGCACCTGAACTAATATCATATATATAAGAAATCACTAATCCACTAAGTGTAAAAATACACGCAAATATTGAGCTTATTATCATCATTTGAGATAATTTAGTTGAAAATGCTTCTGCTAAATATGTAGGTATTGTAAGTAATGCAATAACAAGTATAAGTCCAACTGCTTTAATCGCTGCTACTACACATAAAGATGCTAATACTAAAATCAATATATAAAAGAACTCTGTATTTACACCTCTTAATTTTGCAAATTGACTATCATAAGATACTGCTAATATTTCTTTATAAAAGAATACAACAATAGAAACAATTACAACATCTAAAATTCCCATATAAAATATATCATCACTTGATACTGCAATAATTGAACCAAATAAATATGACATCAAGTCTACATTATATCCAGGTGTTAAATCCACAAATATAATACCAACTGCCATACCAAAAGCCCACATCATTCCTATTATTGCATCTGCTCTATTTCTATTATTTAAAGTTAGAATAGCTATGATAACTGCTGTAATCACTGCAAAAACTGTTGCACCTAAAAGTACGGGTAACCCTAAATAAATTGCAATTCCAATTCCACCATAAGAACTATGAGCAATTCCACCTGTTAAAAAAGTGATTTTATTCACAACTACAAGTGAACCCATAATTCCAGCAGCAATTGAAATTAAAATTCCTGCTATCAAAGCGTTTTGTATAAAACTATATTCTAATATTTCTAACATTTTCGTCCCTACTTTTGCTTATGATCACAACAAGTTTGTGTTTTTCCTAAAGCTTTTAAAAGCTCAACTTCACATAAATGCTCATCAACTGTATGTATATCTTTTTGTATACTTTCTAACTTGTGATAAACAAGATTCTTATTTATATGTGCAACATTTTTAGCGTAGTTTAACAATACTGAAATATCGTGACTAACAACTACAATACAAATTGATTTATTTAACTGTTTTAATAATTCATAAATCTCATTTTGACCTTTTACATCAATACTTGCAGTTGGTTCATCTAAAAGCATAAGTTTAGGATTAGTACATAAAGCTCTTGCTATAAGTACTCTTTGTCTTTGTCCTCCACTTAAATCACCTATTTTTCTATTTGAAAAATCTTTCATTCCAACTTTTTCTAAAGAATCCATAGCATTTATTCTATCTTCTTTGCTATATCCAAAAAGTCTTTTTTTATTTCCAATATATCCCATCAAAACCACTTCAAGAGCAGTTATAGGAAAATCTGTATTTAGATTTGTATTTTGGGGAACATAACCTATTAATTCATTTTTAATATTTTTTAATATTTCCCCACTTTGAGGTTTTATTAATCCTAAAATTAGTTTCAAAAGTGTAGATTTTCCTCCACCATTTGGACCGATTATCGCTAGAAAATCATCGTCTTGTACAGTTAAGTTTACATTTTCTAGTACTTTAAAGTTATTTTTATAAGAGTATGATAGATTTTTTATATTAAGTATTTCCAAGTTTTGCCTTTCGTTGCAACAAAGTCGCAATTGTATCAAATATATCCTTTAAGATAAGCCCATATTAGTCCTAAGTATTCATGAAAAGCAACTTTAACTTTATATAAGTTTTCACTTGAAAAGATAGAAGAAAAGTTTTTTTCTTCCTTTGCTAAATGATAAGTAGGTGCCGCAATTGGCTTTAATCCAAGTTTTTCAAATAATAACATCGAGCGTTTCATATGAGAAGCACTTGTTACAAGAATAAAAGGATTTGTTCCAATGATTTTTTTGGCTTCAATAGCTTCTTGTCTTGTATCTTTTGGCTTATCCATTTTTATAATATTTTCTTTTTTAATTCCTAAATCAAGTGCAAGTTTTTTACTCATAAAAGAGTGATAATTTTTATCAAAGCCTTTATATCCTGAAACTATTAGTTTTGCATTATCAAGTTTTTTATAAATTTTAATACCTTCATTTAATCTAACAACAGCAGTACTTCCTAATTGTGATGTAATACTTAAGTTTTCATTTGTTTTATGTCCTGAACCTAAAACTAAAATATACTGTACTTTTGGTATTTCTAATAATGCTTTATATGAGTTTTCTAAAGGGCTGATAATCGCATTTGAAATTGGCTGAAAAGATAAAAGAACAAACCAAGAAAGCCCTAAAAATAAAAATACCTTTGCTTTTTTATATGAATTTCTCATCAAAAAATAAAAAGCAATTAAAAGTAAAAAAAGACCAATAGGAAGAGGTAGTAAAAAAGCCGAAACAATTTTTTTAAATAAAAACATCTACTCTCCTATCAAAGCAGTTGTATATCCTACAACACTAGATTTATCATTATTAATATCAAAACTAGTAGCATAATCTAAAACTTTTGTTTTTAGTGAGTTTTTTATTGCTGATTTTAGTATTGCACTTATTCCAATTTTTCCGCAAGCTTCACAGATATTTAGTTTATTTATATCTTTTTGATTAATTGCACTTATACAATTTTCATCTAATTTTTTTGCATCTTCTAGGGTGTGAAAGTGACTTAAATCTGAACTAATTACTATTAAATTATCTTTATTTAAAATTAATTCATTTATTAAAGTACAAAGAATATTTATATCTTGATTGGCGTAAACTATTTCTATTAATTGTGCTTTTGGAAAATAGTATTTTATAAAAGGTGCTTGTGTTTCACTTGAGTGTTCAAAAGCTGTTTCTTCATTTTGATTTATAAAATCATATTTTTGAAGGATTTGTTTTGAAAGTTTTGTATCTATTTTTATATTTCCTAATGGTGTTTCATAAAAATCATCAAGGCAAATACTAGAACCTTCAAAATATGCTTGATGTGAAGGTCCTATTACTATTACTCTTTTAGGATTTTGTTTTGAAGCTAGATTAAAAGATAGATTTGCAAGGTATCCACTATAAATATATCCAGCATGTGGTGTTATAATTGCATTTATATGTTCAAAAGTATTTTCATATTTTTGATTAATGTCTTTTGAAAAACTGTTGATTAACTCTATTAATTCATCTTTATCATTTGGATAAAAACTTCCAGAAACAACAGTTTTTCTTATATTCATTTATTTTACTTTTATAACTTCATAAACTAATACATCAATACCAGTTTCAAGTGCATTTTCTTCAAAACTTCCTTTATATAAAAGTTTTTCAAAAAACTCTTCAAAAGTTGGATATTGTTCCCATACTTGTGGTAAAAATGTAGAGCGTTCTTCTTCATTTGTTATAACTACTCCATGAACTCCGATTTTTATTTTTGATTTTAAATCCTCTAAACTAGAGTATTCTAGTTTCATAGCAGGAGTTAAAATTGATATTTCTAATTCAATATTTTCATATTCTTCTTTTGTTAGTTCTAAAAATCTTGGATCTAAAAAAGCAGCATTGTAAGCATTTGATATTAAATCATCAATTAACATATCATAAGCTTCTAAACTTCCTATACACCCTCTTAATTCTTTATTTAAATTAATCGTTACAAAACAAGCAGCAGGTTCTTCCAAAAATGGATATTGTTTAAGTAGTTCTTCTTTATCTATTTTAAAAGTTTCATCAAACCTACATTTGATTGAGTCATGTGCGATTTTTAATAATATTTCTTCGTTCATCTATTTCCCTATTTTATAATATTTGCAATTGTAGAAACAAATTCATTACTTGCATTTACACATTTACATACTTTATATTTATTTATTCCAATTTCTTCTGCAATTTCTTTGTACTCAATACTAAGTTCAAAATCTGTTTCAGAGTTATCAACAATAAAAGCAATAGGATAAATAAGAACATTATCATCTTTGAAATCTTTTAAAGCATCATCAAGTGAAGGTTCTAACCATTTTAATGGACCTACTTTTGATTGATAAGCTAGAGAAATTGACTTAAATTCAATACCTTTTGCTTTTAGCATATTTGATAAGATTTCTACGTGTTCATTCATTTGTTTTTCATAAGGATCACCTGAGTCTACAATCTTTTGAGGAAGTCCGTGTGCTGAGAAAATAAGATTGAATTCTTTTGGATTTTCTAACTTTGAAATAATTTCATTTATAATACACTCATTAAACATTCTGTTTTTATAGAAAGGTTCAATTATTTTAGTTTTAAAAGAATCTTTTGCATATTTTTCAAAATCTTCTAATGATGACTTTGTAGTTGTAGTTGAATATTGAGGATATAGAGGGAATAGTATTACCTCTTCTATTCCATCTTCTTTCATTTGTTTTATCACATCTTGCGCAAAAGGTGGAGTATACCTCATAACTTGGTAAGTTTTGTATTCACCTATTTTTTCATTAACATTATTTACTAATTGTTCTGTTAGTTTATTTATTGGTGATTCATTTCCTATTAATTCATAATTTTTCCATGCAGAATCAAGTCTTGATTTTACTATAAAAAATGCTATTAACTTTCGTAAAACTGGATTTACTGTTAGTATATTTTTATCATTAAACATATTTGTTAAAAACATTTTTAGTTCGGACTTATTTCTAGCCCCACCCATATTAAGTAGTACTATTGCTTTATTAGTTTTTTGCATTATCTTCTAACCTTATTATTTTATCGCTACACCATTTTGCCATATCTAAATCATGAGTTATTAATAAAATTGCACATGAATCTAAATATTTTATAAGAAGTTTCATTACATCATAGGCAATTATATTATCAAGTGCTGATGTTGGTTCATCAACTAGTAAAAGTTTTGGTTTCATCAAAAGTGCTCTTAAAATTGAACATCTTTGTAACTGTCCTCCACTTAACTCATGAGGTTTTTTATTAAGTAAATTTTTTTCTAAATTTAATTCAATTAAAAAACTTTCAACCTCGTCTTTAAAATCTCTTTGTACTACATCATTTATTTGTTCAATAATTGTGTATGTTGGATGAAAAGAGTTATATGGATCTTGAAATATCAAACTTAAATCTTTTTTTTCAATACTTCCACTCTTAGGTTTTAGCGTTCCCATAATAAGCTCAAAAAGTGTAGTTTTCCCACTTCCACTTTTCCCAAAAATAGTAACTAGTTCCCCTTTGTATAAAGACAAATCAAAATCTTTGTAGATTGGAATATTTTCTTTATATGAGAAATTTAAATTTTTAATATTTAAAATCAATTCTTTATTCAATAAGATACCTTTAATTAAAAAGATACTATATAAAAATATGCCTTTATATTTGCAAAAGCTAAATTTTTTAAATACACAATTACTATACAATTACTTGTAAAAATATTTCTAATACTTAACTTGTAATATAAATTATTAAGCTAAGGAAAATGAATAAAAAGCTAAACTATAGCTTCAAATTTAAGGAGAAAAAATGAAAAAACTTGTATTAACTACATTAGTAGCTGCATCTGCGGCATTAACATTATCTGCTGCATCTTTTGCTGCATGTGCTGCGTGTCATGGGCAAAAAGCTGAAAAACCAGCATTAGGAAAATCACAAATTATTGCTGGTTGGGATGTTGCTAAAATTAGTGCTGCATTACATGGTTATAAAGATGGTAGTTACGGTGGTGTTATGAAAGGTGTTATGAAAGGTCAAGTTGCAAGACTTTCTGATGCTGATATCGAAGATTTAGCAAAACAAATTTCAGCAATGAAATAATTTCTTTTTTAGAAGTTAGTCATCTTTTTGACTAACTTCTTTTTTTTTCATTTTTAATATTTTAGCTTTCTTTGCTTCTTCTTTTTTCTTTTCTTGTTTAATTGCATCATTTAAATCTTCAGGACTATCAAATAACATTCCATCGATTAATTTATTAGAGTCATCAAATTGACCAGTTTTTGCAGCCCAAACAAAAATAAGAAGAAGCGCTGCTGAGATTATTATTCCAACTATTAACATAAAAAAAAGTGTATCATCTATCATTTTTATTCCTATTTCATTTTTATTCTAAGAGAATTTAGTACTACTATTAGTGAGCTTAAACTCATAGATAAAGCTGCAACTAAAGGTATTACATATCCAAACATCGCAAAAGGTATTGTTATAAGATTATATAATAAAGATATACCTAAATTTTGCTTTATAAACTTATATGTTCTTTTTGAAATTGTAAAAGCATCTTTTAACGAAGTCAGAGAAGAGTTTAATAAAACAATATCTGAAACTTCCATAGAAATATCAGCAGATGTACCCATTGCAATTGCAACATCAGCATTTGATAATGCAATACTATCATTTACACCATCACCTACCATTATTACCATTTTATCTTCTTCTTTTAGCTTATTTATAAAATCTGCTTTTGATATCGGTGTTTGAGATGAATAATAAGTTTTAATATTTAATTCATTTGCAATTGTTGAAGCAACATTTTCATTATCTCCTGTTAACATAACAACATCTATTTTATTACTTTGTAAATATTTTACTAAATCAAGAGCATAATCTTTTACTTCATCAATTAATTCAAACGTAGCTATTACTTCATTATTTATTGCAAAAACATATACACTATTTTGTGGGTTTAAATTATGCTTAATATTTTCATCTTCAATTAAATCTAAATTACCACCAAGTAATTTAAATTCATTTTCATTTGCATCTTTGAAAATAGCACTCATTCCTCTTGCATCAATATTTGTTATATCAGATAATTCTTTTGCTTTTAAATCATACTTTGATTCTAAATACTTTTTAAGAGATTTACTAATTGGATGTGTTGAAGAACCTAATAAAGAATATAATAAATTCAAATTATCACTAGTATCTTTTAAGATATTTGCTTTTACAACAGAAAGTTCACCCTTTGTTAAGGTTCCTGTTTTATCAAAAACTACTGTATTTGCTTTTGCTAGTGATTCAATAAACTTAGCTTCTTTAAATAACAAGCCTTTTTTTGCTAACTCAGATATTCCAATTAAACTAGCTATTGGCGTTGCAAGTGCTAAAGCACAAGGACAAGCTATTACAATTACAGAAATAGCAACTATAAAAGATTTCTCAAAATGACTTGTTCCATCATAATCAAAACCTAAATCTAATCCAAAGAAATACCAAACTAAAAAAGTAAGAATAGATAGTGTTAAAATAGTAACAGTAAAACCTTTTGAAACTTCATTTGCTGTATCTTGTATTTTTGGCTTAGAATTTAGTGAGTCTTCAAGTAGCGTAACAATTGATGAGAAAGTAGAGTTTTTAAAATCTTTTGTAACTACAAATTGAATTAAGTTATTTGAATTTACAGTTCCACTATAAACAGTATCACCTCTTTTTTTAAAAATAGGAATAGATTCACCTGTTAAACTTGCTTCATCAAAAGCACCCTCACCTTTTATAATCATTCCATCAACAGGGACTTTTTCACCTGTTTTTATTTCTACAATATCACCAATATTTATATTATTTAAAGCAACTTGTTTTTTATTATCACCATCTATTATTGTAGCTTCAAGTGGTAATGATGATTTTATTTTATCAAGAGTATCAACAGCAGATTTTTTTCCTATAACTTCAAGATATTTACCAACTAATACAAAAGTAATAATCATAGCAACAGAATCAAAGTAACTCTCACCTTTTGCACCAAAAAGAATAAATAAGGAGTAAATATATGTAAGAGTTGCACCAGAACTTACCAAGAAATCCATATTTAAGATTCTATTTTTTAGTCCATAATATGCACCCTTGTAAAATACCCAACCAGAATAAAATAATACAGGCGTTGATAATAAAAATTCACCAATATGAATCATATGCATTACTTCAGGAGTAATTCCTGTAAAAAAGCCTGTATATTTTGCAACACTTAACATCATAATATTCATACTTGCAATAACTGCAACCATCATTTTAATAAAATATTCACGCTTTGCTTTTGTTGCTTTTTCATCGGCTATGGAAGAATCATAAGCATAGGCATTATATCCAATGGCACGAATTCTCAAAATAATATCTGATAGTTTTAATTCATCGCCATCCCAAATGACTTTTGCCTTATTAGTTGTAAAATTAATATTTGCATCAACTAAGCCTACTGTATCATGAAGTATTTTTTCATTTAGCCAAACACAAGCTGCACAATGAATTCCTTCAATTATTAAATCAACTTCATTAAATCCTTCTTTTGTTGTATGAACATAGTTCTTCATAAAACTTTTTGTATCAAATTTTGAAATATCATCATCTACTAAATTAAGAGGAGGAGAGATGGTTTTATTACCTAATTTATCATAAAAAGAGTTTAATCCATCATCTTGAAGTATATGATAAACTCCTTGACAGCCTTTACAACAGAAGTTTAAGTCACCTTCTTTTATCATTATTTCCTCATCAAAACTTAGATGACAGTGATTACATTTTACTTGGGACACAGAGAGATTCCTATTCTTATTTTGTTATTTATTAAATTACACTTAGTTTATTATGTTAGAATATGTTATTATACCCTAATAACATTGGAGTGATTCTTAATGATAAACAATATATCAATACTAAAAAATATTACTATCTTATACGCAGAAGATGAAAAAGATTTGAGAGAAGTAACTCATCAAATTTTAAAAGGTTTTACAAAAAAACAATTCATTGCTGAAAATGGCCAAGAAGGTCTTGACTTATTTAAAGAGCATGAAAATGAAATAGACCTAATTATTACTGACGTAAATATGCCAATTCTAAATGGTTTAGAGATGGTTAAAGAAATAAAAAAAATAAATTTAAATATTCCTATTATAGTTGCAACAGCTTTTTCAAATAAAGAATATCTTTTAGAAGCTATTGATATAGGTGTAGATAAATACGTTTTAAAACCAATAGATATATCAAAACTTTTACAAGTTATGTCACAATCTTTACTTTATCATGAATTAAAAGATTTATATATTGATAATTTAACTAATCTTCCAAATAGAAATAGGCTAAAAAAAGATATTGAAAATAGTAAGTATGGATTAATGGGTCTTTTAGATATTGATGAGTTTTCAACAATAAATGACCTTTTTGGTGAAAAAAATGGTGATGTAATATTATATGAACTAGCCAAATCCCTAAAAGCTTTTTTCAAAAGTACTGATTTTACTATATATAGAATGGATGCAGATAAATTTGCTATTGTATCTTTAAAACAAGAATTAGACGTAGATTCTTTTTATAAATTATGTTGTGCTTTTGCTGATAAAATAGAGAAAGATTCTTTATATATTAATGATGATGAAATAGATATTAATATTACTATTGGTATTGCAACAGGTGATGGAGCAAGAGCATATAAATATTCCCAAAGAGTTATCAACTATGCAAGATCAAAACTTCAAAGAATCATGGTATATAATGAATCATTTAATATTCAACAATCTTTTGAAGAAAATATCAAATGGGTTAAACAAGTAAAAGTAGGATTTAGAGATAATTTATTTAAAGCATACTTTCAAGCAATTGTAAATGCAAAAACACAAGAAGTATATAAATATGAAGCCTTAATAAGATATATAACACATGAAGGAGAAGAAATTGCTCCTGTAAATTTTTTAGATGTTGCTAAAAGAACAAAACTATATCCTAATATTATTAAGATAATTATTAATGATTCTTTTGAATTAATTAAAAATAAAAATAAAAGAGTTTCAGTTAATGTTTCATTTGATGATATTGCAAATGAAGAAACAACTGCTTTTATATATGATATATTAGAAAAAAATAAAGAATATACACATTTATTAGAATTTGAAATTCTTGAATCTGAAGAAATCTCTGATTTTAATCAAGTAACAAAATTTATTACAAATGTAAGGAAATTTAATTGTAATGTAGGAGTCGATGATTTTGGAGCTGGATATTCTAACTTTAATTTATTAACACTACTTAATATTGATTTTGTAAAGATTGATGGATCTTTAATTGAAAATATAACTACTTCTAAAGATTTAGAAATTATTGTAAATACAATTGTTAATTTTTCAAAAGATTTTAAAGTAAATACTGTTGCTGAATATGTATCAAGTAAAGAAATTTATGAAAAAGTTAAAGAGTTAGGAATAGATTATTGCCAAGGCTACTATTTTGATAAGCCTGTAGCATATGAAAAAATCAAGTAGGTTTTTATAACCAACTTGATACTATAGAGTTTTTATCAAATAATTTAGTTTTAATTCTTATAATATTAGCTATTGAAACTAATTGTTTTGAAGCTTCTTCCAAATCATCATTTATTATTAAATAATCATAATTTCTAAAATGTTCAACTTCTACTTTTGCATTTTTAATTCTATTTTCAATTACAGTTTTATTATCTGTATTTCTACTATGTAATCTATCTTCTAATACTTTTAAAGATGGAGTAGTAATAAATACAGATGTAACAATAGAGTCTAATTTATTTCTAACTAGTTCATGACCTTGTACATCAATATCAAAGATTACTAACTTTTTTTCTTCAAGCGCTTTTTTAATTGGTGTAAGAGATGTTCCATAATAATTTCCATGAACAAGTGCATATTCTAAAAAATTATCCTTTTCAATATCCTTTTCAAAATCTTCTTTTGACACAAAAAAATAATCTACTCCATTTACTTCACCAACTCTTGGTTGTCTTGTAGTTGTAGAAATTGAAAAATAATAATCATCAATTTGTTTATATACTTCTTTTAATAAAGTAGATTTACCACAACCACTTGGTCCTGATAATATTAATATTGCACCTTTTTTTTCATTAATCAACTTTTTCATCCTTTAACATAAGCCTAATATCAATACTCTCTCCTTGAGAAAGTTTATCAATTATTTCTTGGTTAAGTTTTTCAAGTAAAGGCTTTAGTTCGTTAATATTATAATCAGTTAAAACAAGTTTTAACTGATTATTTGTATTGTTTTTAGCTTCTTCATCTAAATCAAATTCATATTCTTTTACTTCATCTAATGCATCATCAATAATATCAGAAATATCTTTCCAATCATTTTTATTCATAACAATTTCATTATGAATTACTTCTTCTTTTAAAATATTATTTATTTTAGACAATTCAGAATCATCTAAAATTCCACCATTTTTTAAAGATGCAATATTAACTATACTCTCATCATTCTCTTCTTCAATATCTAAATAAACATCTTCAGCTAAAGATTCAACATAATCTGTAATAATAGGTACAGTTACATCCTCATCTTCTTCATACTCATCATTGCTTGCTGTAGTATTAGTATAATTATTTATACTAGAAGAATGTTCATCTTTTTTAATTTCTTCAAATTGTTCTATTAATATTTCTTGTAATTTAGTAGGTAAGAATGGTCTAGGAATTATAAAATCTCTTGCTTTATCAAAAGGTAATTCTTCACTAGAAATGGCTCCTAATTTTTTTGAAAACTGCTTAATTATATTAAATTTATCATCAACAAAATTTTGATCTACAACAATTAAATCAAACTTTTCATTAACATCATTCGTTTTTTTCATAACCAAATCAATATTTAGTTTTTTACAAACAAGTGAAAAAATCTGCTCTATTATTGCCGTTTCACATATCAACAATAAATTCATTTTAACTCCTGTAATACTAAATCTTCTAGTTTATATACTTTATCACATTTATCAGCTAATTCGCTTTCATGAGTAACAAGTATTAACCCCGCATCATTGTTTTTAATATAATTAAATAGTGTATCCATTACAATATTAGCTGTATCTTTATCTAAATTTCCAGTTGGTTCATCAGCAAATATTATTCTTGGTTTTTTAGTCATAATTCTTGCAATTGAAAGTCTTTGTTGTTGCCCACCACTTAATTCTCCAACACTTTGAGTTAATACATGGTCAATTTTCAAATCTTTAAGTAATTTTTTTGATAATTCTTCTCCACTTAAAAGTGTAGCAATATCTAAATTTTCACTTGCTGAAAATCCTCTAAAAAGATAATGTGCTTGAAAAATAATACCAAAATCTTTTCTTCTAATATTTAAAAGTTTTTTTTGCTTTAAAGAATAAATTTCTTCGTCATTGAATAATACTTCACCTTCAATAGGTTTTAGTAGTGAACTAAGAATATTTAAAAGTGTAGATTTTCCACTACCACTCATTCCTATAATTGCAATTGATTCTTGTTTTTTTAAAGATAATGTTATATTATTAAAAAGTTCATAATCGAACTTGTGAGAAATATTGTTAGCTTGTAATAAAAGGTCATCATCCATGAGTGACTTTTCTAGATTCTTTTCACTCATAGTTCTGATCCTTTATTTTTTAAGAAGTTTAAATATACTATTTAGCCATTTGTGCAGCAACTTCTGCAGCAAAATCTTCTTCTTTTTTCTCAATTCCTTCACCAAGTTCAAATCTGATGTAAGAAGTGATTTTAATAGATGCATCAACATCTGCAATTGCTTCTTCAACAGATTTTTTATCATCCATTACATAAGCTTGAGATAATAAAGCTAATCTATTATCTAATTGACAGTTATCATCAATCCATCTAGCAATTTGACCTTTGATAATATTATCAAGAATTTTTTCAGGTTTACCTTGCTCAATTAATTTAGCTCTCATTGATGCTTTTTCAGTTTCAATAGCAGCTTCAGTCAATTGTGATCTAGATACAAATTGAGGGATGTTTTTTAATGGTTTTTTTAATCTAACTAACTCATCATTTTCAGCTTCAATTTCTGCAATAATTGCTCTGTTTTCAGATTCAACAAATTCTGGATCTAAATCAGTATATGCAATTACTGTAGGTTTCATTGCTGATGCATGCATTGCAAGTGATTTTAATAATGCTTTAGTTTTATCTTTAGCAGCTTCATCACAAGTTGCAGCTAATAAAACACCAACTCTACCATTTGTATGAACATAAGCGTTTACAACATCACCAGATACTGCAGCAACTTTTCTTGCAACTAAGTTTTCACCGATTGTTGCAATTTTACCATTTAAAAACTCATTGAAATCAACACCATTGATTGATGAAGCAGCAAGTGCAACAGCATCAATAATGTTATTTTCTTGCGCATGAGATACAATCTCTTGCGTTAAGTTTAAAAAGTTTTCATTTTTTGCAACGAAATCTGTTTGTGCGTTAAGTTCTAACATTGTAGCTTGTGTATTATCAGCGTTAACTTTAACAGCAATAACACCTTCAGCAGCAATATTTCCAGCTTTTTTAGCAGCTTTACCTAATCCAGCTTCTCTTAAGTGTTGGATTGATTTTTCAATATCACCATCACACTCATTTAAAGCATTTTTACAATCAAGCATACCTGCACCAGATTTTTCTCTTAATTCTTTAATTAATTTTGGAGTAGCTCCTGCCATAATTACGCTTCCTCAGTTTTAGTTTCAGTTTCACCTTCAGCTACTGCTTCAGCTACAACTTCTGCTGCTTCGTCAGTAGAAACAGGTGCTTCTTCTTCAACTTCTTCTTCTCTTGAAGCTTTACCTTCATTCATAGCTGCAGCCATTTCATTACAAAATAGTTGAATTGATCTAATTGCATCATCATTACCTGGAATTGGTAAATCAACTAAGTCAGGATCACAGTTAGTATCTAAAGGAGCAACAACAGTAATTCCTAATCTTCTTGCTTCTTGAATAGCAATTTTTTCTTTAACAGCATCAAGAACGAACATCATATCAGGGATAGTGTGCATTTCTTTAATTCCACCAAGGTATAATTCTAACTTAGTTTCTTTTCTAGTAAGCATTAATGCTTCTTTTTTAGTAAGTAAGTCTAATTGACCTTCTTCTCTCATTTTTTTAATAATTTCTAATTTTCTAATTGATTTTTTAATTGTTCCGTAGTTAGTTAACATTCCACCTAACCATCTGTGGTTAACGTACGGCATATTACAATTCTCTGCAGCTCTTTTAACAGCTTCACTAGCTTGTTTTTTAGTACCTACGAAAATCATTGTTTCACCAGCAGCAGCTCTATCTCTAACTACATTATATGTATATCTAAAGTATCTTAATGTTTTTTGTAAGTCAATAATATAAATATTTTTTCTTACACCGAAAATGAATTTTTTCATTTTTGGATTCCATCTTCTAGTTTGGTGTCCGAAATGTACACCACATTCTAATAAATCTTTCATTGTAACCATGACAATTTCCTTGTATATTTTAAATTTGGGTTTAGCCTCTGTATCCCTTAATGTCTAGATAAATCTAGTCACAACCCATACCAGGAATGATACATGTGAGGTTTCTAATATAAAATTAGAACCGAGATTTTACCTAAAGATATTTTAAAGTTTGTTTAAGTAAAAAGATTATCGTAATTTTATATAAATATGTACATTAGATGAGTGATCATTAAACTCTCTTTCATCAACAATAATATAATTTAAATCATATATTAATTTACCAAGTTTTTCATATCCATAATTTCTTGGATCAAATGATGGATTATTTTTATTTATATATGAACCTACATTTGATAATCTAGCCCATCCATCATCTTTTGAGACTGCATTTATAGCTGAAACAATAATTGGCTTTAAAGTTGATATATTTGATTCAGATTTTTGAGTAGGAACATCTTTTTCTCTTAAAATTTCAGTAAATACAAATTTATCACAAGCTGCAATAAAAGCTTCAGGAGTTTTTTTCTCACCAAAACCATATACAACTAATCCAGATTCTCTTATTCTTGTAGCAAGTCTAGTAAAATCACTATCTGATGAAATTAAACAAAATCCATCAAGTTCACTCTCATGTAAAATATCCATTGCATCAATTATAAGTGAAGAATCTGTTGCATTTTTTCCACTTGTATAAGCGAATTGTTGAACAGGTTGAATTGCATATTTGTGTAAGTACTCTTTCCATTTTTTAAGATTTGGTGTTGTCCAATCTCCATATGCTCTTTTTATACTTGCTGTTCCAAATTTTGATACCTCAGCTAGAAGTTCTGCAATTATTGAAGCTTGTGCATTATCTGCATCAATTAAAACAGCTAATTTATCACTTTTTTTTTCACGCATGATATGTCCTTTTATGTTTTAATGATTTTACTATATAAAGCTTTAGTTTTTATTTTAAGAATATTTAATAAAGATAAAGAAAACACTACAAAGGAAATAAGTAGTGTTTTCCATAGAAGAACAATAAGAAATCGCAAACTTATTGTTTAGTTTATGAGAATTCGCATTTTTTCATAAATATATTGTTGTTATTATTTATTAAAATTTATATGATAAATTAACTTTAAAGTTTCTTCCAACTTCATAAGCAGTATAACCTTCATTACCAAAATATGTACCAAAGGCTGTATGTCTAGTGAATTTTTTATCTAAAACATTATCTATACCAAAGCTAACTTTTGCACCTTTTATTGCAGTAATATCATAACTTGCACTTACATTATGAACAGCATAACCACTTCTTTTTACTTTTTCATCAACTTTATATTGATATTTATTCCCTGGAACAAATTCACCGCTGTAGTTTAAGAATAAATTAGCTGTTGCTTGATAATCTAGTCCAACTTTAAATGTATGAATTTTAGCAGTTCGTGGATCAATAACTGAACCATCTTCTAAAGATTTATCTTCACCATCTGTATAAGTATGACTTGCATTTAAGCCAAATTTGTCTTTTTGATATTTAAATACAGTTTCTAATCCCCATATTTTCATATCTGATTGTGCTTCTATAGCACCATTTTTTGTTGGATGTAAATAGTTATCTACATTATAAGTAAATGCTGTAAAACCAAAGATAGAACTATCTGCATTTAAAGCATGTGATAAATCATAATCAAACCCAACTTCATAGTTATTACCAGTTTGTGGTTGAGTATCATCAGATTGAACAATATTATCATTCAACATTAATGTTTCACCTAAACTTGGACCTTTAAAAATTCGTCCATAGGCTGCTCTTAATTTTAATTTATCTGTTGCTTGATAAGAAGATTTAAATTTTGGAGATAGTTGCTCAAATTTACCACTATAAAAGCCACCTAATTCATGAACATCATATCTTGCACCAATATTTAAAACTAATCTATCTAAATCAATTTCATCTTCTAAATAAAGACCATAAGCTTCAATTTCACCTTTTCCAGCAACACTTGAAACTTCAGTTTCCCCTGCTCTTGAACCTGTTGAATAAACAGCTAAACCATCAGCTGTTTTTGATTGTTCTTCTTTAGAATAATCAACACCATAAGTAATTAGATGATTACTTAAAATTGAACTATTTCTTAAATCAAAACCTACAACTTTATTTTCATAAGTTCTTTCAGGTTGAATTAAATCTCCATCAACTACACCATTTGTACTATAATCTTCTGTTAATGAATCTCTAACTAACTTTTGAGTATTTGAATAAGCTTTTGCTTCTATTTTTACCAATTCATTATCAGGAGCATAAGTATAATTTAATGTATAAGTATCTCTTGTTATTTCATTATATGGATTAGTTTCATCATTTCCTGGTTTTTCACCTGAAAGTTGTCTATCTCCACCATCATTGTATGTATTATATGCTAATTTAATAGTATTATATTCATTTGGTTTAAAAACCACTTTTAGTAAACCACTTTTTAGCTTACTTTCTTTTGATGTAATTGTTTGACTTGAAGGAGTATGTAATTCACCATCTTCTGTAATATTTCCGATTCCAACAAACTCAATTTTGTCATTAAGTTTTGAGAAAACTGCAACACTTGTTTTTTTTCTTTCATATCCACTTTCATAACCAGCAGAAATTTTTCCACCAAAAGTTTCACCCTCTTCTAAAAAATCACTTGGATCTTTTGTTTCATAAATAAATGAACCATTTATTACACCAGCTCCACTTAAAGCAGAATTTGGACCAAGTTCAATTGAACCAATTTTTAACATCTCTGCATCAATTGTTTGATCACCTGAATGATGAAAAAGTTGTCCTGACATTTTTGCACCATCAATTGTAATATTTGAAGATTTATCTTCTAAACCTCTTACATAAACTTTTTGTGAATATCTTGCACTACCATCTACTATTACACTTGGAAGTGATTTTAAAATATCTTTAACATCATTTGCTTGTAACTTTTCTAACCTAGAAGATGTGATACTTTTTACTTGTGACTCAAAAGCTGTATCTGTTACAGAAACTTCTCCTAAAGATTCAGCTTTTGCTTGTGTAGTACTTATCGCCATACTTGCAGCTAACGATAAACTTAATATAATTTTTTTATTTTCTTTCATTTTTTTCCTTATTTAAACTAATTTTTAAATGATAGTGAGTATCATAACCAATAAAAATCACAAAATAATCACAAAAAGGTATTTAGTGCATAATTTAACAAATTTAAAACAACTTGATAATGAAATAAATGTTTTAATAGTAGAAGATGAAATTGTTTTAGCAATGGCTTTAGAACTAAGTTTAAGCCAAATGGGTTTTATGGTAAGTGGAATTGAATCAAATACTAAAAGAGCAATTTCACATGCAAGAAATAATATCCCTGATATTATACTTATGGATATAAACTTAGCGTCAAGTTCAGGGATAACAGCCGCTAATGAGATATGGAAAACATTAAAAATACCTATAATTTTTCTTACATCATATTCAAATGATAAAACTATTAAAGAAGCAATGGAATGTGAACCTTATGGATATTTACTCAAACCATGTAGAGATAAAGAATTAAAAATTACAATAAATATGGCAATACATAAACATAACTTTTTCTTTAAAAATAAAAACAGTTATAAAATAATAGAAAGTAAATACATACACATTGATGAAAATATTAAGTTTGATATTAGTAAATCAGAATTATATAAAGACAATAAGCAAATAAAACTTACCAAAAATGAAAAAAAGTTATTTGAAATTATGTGTGAGAGACCAGGTAAAATAGTAAATTTTGAACGAATTTCTACATATATATGGAGAGAAAGTATTTATGATAAAGGAAGACTCCGAACATTGATTTATAGATTAAAAATAAAACTTGGTACAAATATATTTGAAAACTTATATGAATTAGGATATAAAATAAAAGTGGTTAATTTTGAGTAATTTTCTACTTTTTTTAATGACTTTATTTTTTACAATTCTTGTAACTTACTTTTTATTTAAAAAACTTTTTAAAATAGATGAGTTAAAAAAATCATTAGAAGATAAAGATATATTATTACAAGAAATACATCATAGAGTAAAAAATAATTTAGCATTAACAATTAGTTTAATTAAACTTCAACAATTAAAAATAAAAGACACTAATACAAAAAATATTTTAAATGATATTCAAGAAAGAATTTACACTATGGAACTAGTCCATAGAATGCTTTACGAATCAAATAATTTTAATCAAATTCATATGAAATTTTATATTGATACTTTAGTAAATGAAATTTCAAAAACATACAAAAATACAAAAGATGTAAAGGTTATTTTGAATATAGATAATATTTTTTTAGATATTGAAAAAACAATACCTTGTGCATTAATTTTAAATGAGATTATAACAAATGCTTTTAAATATGCTTTTGTAAATAATCCAAATCCTATATTAAATATTTCAGTAAAAGAAGATAATTCTTTTTACATATTAGAAATAAAAGATAATGGAAAAGGTATTTCAAGTGATATAAATATTTATCAAAATAAAACATTAGGACTAAAATTGATAAACAATATTTCAAAATTACAACTAGCAGGTAATTTTGAATATGTAAATAACAATGGTGCCTTATTCAAAATCATATTCCCAAAAAATAAAGTATAAGAGATTATAAAAGATTTAAATATATTATTTATAACTTATTCGATAGAATAGAAAATCAAAAAAATCAAGGAAGTAACTTGAGTCTTCACGACAAACTTATAAACTTAAAAAAAGAAATTCATAAAGGTGTAATAGGTCAAGAGGAGATGATTGATTCTATTATAATAGGATTACTAACTTCTGGTCATATATTATTAGAAGGTGTTCCAGGACTTGCTAAGACAACTGCTGTAAAAGCTGTATCAGATGCAATTGATTTAAACTTTAAAAGAGTTCAGTTTACACCTGATTTATTACCAAGTGATATTGTAGGTGCTCAAATCTATGATATGAAAACTGCTGAGTTTAAAATAAAAAAAGGTCCTATATTTACAAATCTTTTATTAGCAGATGAAATTAATAGAGCACCTGCAAAAGTACAATCAGCCCTACTTGAAGTTATGCAAGAAAGACAAGTTACAATTGCTGATGATACATTTAAAATTGATACTCCATTTTTAGTACTAGCTACTCAAAATCCAATCGAACAAGAAGGTGCATATAGTTTACCTGAAGCACAACTTGATAGATTTATGTTTAAAATTGTTGTAAATTATAATAATAAAGAAGAAGAGTATGAAATAGCAAAAAAAGTTACTATGAACTCTTTTGAAAAAATAGAAAAGATAATGGATAAACAAACACTAGAACTACTTAAAAAAGAGGTTCAAAATATACATATTGATAAAGAACTTGAAGAGTATATTGTAAATATAATTGATGCATCAAGAAATCCAAAAGATTATGAGCTTGAAGAATTAGACGAGTTAATTCACTTTGGAGCAAGTCCAAGAGCTACAATTGATATGTTTAAAGCTGTAAAAGCAAATGCATTTATAAGAGGTAATGATTTTGTTTCACCACTTGATGTAACTATGGTTATAAAAAATGTACTAAGACATAGAATTATTTTAACTTATGAAGCACAAGCGAAAGAAATTGATGTTGATACTATTATTCAAAAAATTATTGAGAAAGTTAATATTCCATAAAAATGAATCAAGCTTTAAAAAAAATACTCATAAAAACTAAAAAACAAGTTTTTTCAGAAATCATAGGAAATAATGTCTCATTTCAAAAAGGCGAAGGTTACGATTTTTGTGAACTAAAAGAGTATGAATATGGTGAAGATGTAAAAAATATCGACTGGGTTATATCTGCCAAAATGCAAAAACCATTTGTCAAAGTTTTTCACTCACAAAAAGAGCTAAATATAAAAATTGTATCTTTGCTAAATGGTTCTACTTATTTTGGAACAAACAAGTTTAAACAAGAACTTATAACTGAAATTGCAAGTATTTTAGGATTTATTTGTGTAAAACAAGGTGACCCTTTTGCTTCATATATAGCAAATGAAACCTGCGAACTTTGTACTAAAAAATCAAAAAAAATATTTAATGTAAATTTTATGGCACAACAACTTTATGATTATAATGTAATTGGTAAAAATATTGATTATGATTATCTTACAAATGATTTATTTAAAAAAATACATCATAAATCTATCATTTTTTTTATTGGAGATTTTTTTGATATTGAAAAACTTGATTTAAAACTATTAAGTAAAAAGCATGAGATATTTGTAATTATAGTTCGAGATAAGTTTGAAGAAGAACCAAATGAATTAGGAAATGTAAATTTTAATGACCCTGCTACAAATCAAAATTTTGAAGGTATTTTAAATAAAGATACAATTATTAACTATATAAAAAAAGTAAAAGAAAATGACCACAAGTTATTTACTCATTTACAAGATAATGCAATTAGATTTGTCAAAATCTATACAAATGAAGATGCTACAAAAAAATTAATAGGACTTTTAAGATAATGAATGAAGATATAGCTTCAAAAATACATGATATAAAAGATATTGTCAAAATTCCTGATAATAGTATATTTATTTATTATGGATTAATTTTTGTAGCATTATTACTAACTTTGATTATTATCATCTTTATTATCAAATATTTTAAAAATAAAAAAGTAAATCAAAGAAAAATCTATTTTGATATTTTAAAAAATATAGAGTTTAAAGATTCAAAAAAAGATGCTTATACAATTACCAAATATATTAGAATTCTAGCACAAAACAAAAGAGAGAAGATATTAGCAAATGAGCTAATAAATGAACTTGAAGAATATAAATATAAAAAAAATGTACCAAATATAACTACAGATATAAAAAACAAACTAAATACACTTTTAGGAATAATTGATGTTTAATGATATTAGTTTTGAATTTCCTTATGTCTTATTATTGATTTTAGTATTTATATTTTGTTCAATATATTGTAAAGCAAAGAGTCCTAGTTATTTTATTCCACATTTAAATATATTTCAAAAATCAAATCAAAAGTCTAGTATGCTAATGAGTATATTAAAATTTTCAATTATTATACTTTCTATAATCGCCCTAGCCTCACCTATAAAAATAAATGACACACAATTAATAAAAAATGATGGAATAAATATATTATTAGATCTTGATGCAAGTGGTTCTATGAATTATAATGATTTAGATAAAAATGATAAAACAAAAAATAGATTTGATGTTGTAAAAGAGATTGTAAAAGATTTTATGCAAAAAAGACCCTCAGATAATATAGGTTTAGTAATATTTGGTGATTCTGTAATGATGGCAAGTCCTCTAAGCTTTGATAAAGATACACAAAGAGAAATAATAGATTATTTAGAAGTAGGAATGATTGGAAATCAAACAGCACTAATAGATTCCATTGCAAAAAGTGTACATATCCTAAAAGATAAAAAAGCAAAATCAAATGTAATTATAGTTTTAAGTGATGGAACTGATAATGCTAGTAAAATACCACTTAAAGTAGTA
Source organism: Poseidonibacter antarcticus (assembly GCF_003667345.1). Taxonomy (NCBI): domain Bacteria; kingdom Pseudomonadati; phylum Campylobacterota; class Epsilonproteobacteria; order Campylobacterales; family Arcobacteraceae; genus Poseidonibacter; species Poseidonibacter antarcticus. The sequence continues at coordinate 41,157 of NZ_RCWF01000009.1, read as the reverse complement.
ATGAAACTACTAAAAAAATATAATATAAAAGCTTACACAATAGGAATAGGAAACTCAAATAAAGAAGTTTTAAATTATATTTCATCGTCATCAAATGCAAAATCATATACTGCTTATTCAAAAGAAGATTTAAGTGCTATTTATGAAAATATCAATAATCTTGAAAAATCTAAAATTGACCAGAATAAAATAATATTAAAAGATTATCTCTTCTTTTATCCACTGTTTTTTGCTGTATTATTTCTAATTTTATTTATTTACTTAAAAAATAAAGAGTAAAAAAGTAAAAAAACTATTCTAATAATTTAATTTAATCTCTATTTTATTTAACTAGTAAATACTAGTTAAAATTCACTACAAATTCCATTTTTCAAATATTTGTATAATTTACATACTATTTTTATGTTTTAAAAATATAATTTATATGCTATATTCAAGCTATAGAATAGATGTATGCTTACACTCTTAATAAAAAATTATGAAAATAAGGAATAAATATGTATAAAATGTATTTATTAGAATCATGAAACATTCTTACAAAATAAAAAAAGGAAATAGAACTTACCTTTTTAAAAATTTAGCGGATTTAATGGCAAAAGCAACACCTAAAAGAGCTGGGGATATGTTAGCTGGTGTTTGTGCTGATTCTTCCCAAGAAAGAGCTATTGCACAAATGAGACTTTCTGAAGTTCCTTTAAAAACTTTTCTTGAAGATCTTTTAATTCCATATGAAAACGATGAGATTACAAGATTAATTATTGATAAACACGATAAAGAAGCTTTCAAAATAATTTCAGATTTAAATGTTGGTGAATTTAGAAACTGGTTACTAAGTGATTATACTTCTAAAGAATTAATAAAAAAAGCAAGACCAGGAATGACACCTGAAATGGTAGCAGCTGTTAGTAAAATAATGCGAAACCAAGAGCTGATAATGGTTGCTAAAAAATGTCCTGTTATTACATCTTTTAATAATACAATTGGACTAGAAGGACACTTGTCTACAAGGTTACAACCAAATCATCCTACTGATGATATGATGGGTATTGCAACTAGTATGCTAGATGGATTATTATATGCAAATGGTGATGCTGTTATTGGAATTAACCCAGCTACAGATAATGTAGAACAATCTATCAAACTAATAAATCTAATGAATGATGTAATAAACAAATATGAAATACCAACACAATCGTGTGTTTTAACTCATGTAACAAATACTATAGAAGCTATTAACAAAAAAGCACCTGTTGATTTAGTTTTTCAATCAATTGGTGGAACAGAAGCTACAAATACAAGCTTTGGTGTAAACTTAAATATTCTAAAAGAAGCACATGATGCAGCTTTATCTTTAAATCGTGGATCAGTTGGAAATAATGTAATGTATTTTGAAACAGGACAAGGAAGTTCTTTATCAGCAAATGCAAACTTTGGATTAGATCAACAAACTTGTGAGGTTAGAGCTTATGCAGTTGCAAAAGAGTTTGATCCATTATTAGTAAATACTGTTGTTGGTTTTATTGGTCCTGAATATTTATTTGATGGAAAAGAGATTACAAGAGCTGGATTAGAAGATCATTTTTGTGGAAAGCTTTTAGGTTTACCAATGGGTTGTGATATTTGTTATACAAATCATGCCGATGCAGATCAAAATGATATGGATAATTTATTAACACTTTTAGGAGTTGCTGGATGTAATTTTATTATGGGTATTCCAGGGTCTGATGATATTATGCTTAACTATCAAACAACATCTTTTCATGATGCATTATATGCAAGAAGAGTATTGAATCTTGACCCTGCTCCTGAATTTAAACTTTGGTTAGAAAAAATGGAAATTTTTAAAGATGCAAATAATTACATTTTAAATGATGATATTCCAAAAAGTTTTTCTGCTTCTTTACAAAAAGTAATAGGAAATTAATTATGTCTGATTTAATAAAACAAGATAAAGAAACAACTGTTATTCAAAACCCATGGGCTTTTTTAAGAGAACATACAGAAGCTAGAATTGGACTGGGTAGAACAGGAGTTAGTATTCCAACAAATCACTTATTGGATTTTCAATTAGCACATGCGCAAGCACAAGATGCAGTTCATTTACCCTTAGATACAGAACACGTTGTTGATCAATTAAATAAAATATCTGTAAATGTTAATTTATTAAGTAATACAGATACAAGTGAGCTTTTTCAAGATGGATATTCTCCTATTTTATTACATTCTCAAGCAGTAAATAGAGTTACTTATTTACAAAGACCTGATTTAGGTAGAAGATTAGATTCTAATTCTTGTAAATTATTATCAAAAAGTATTGATCAAACAAGAGTTCCTTATGATTTATCCATTGTTATAGTAGATGGACTTTCTTCTTTAGCAATAAAAGAAAATGCAGTAAATTATATTCAAATCTTATCTCATGCCCTAGCTAAAGATAAAAATCAATGGAAACTAGCTCCTATTACAATTGTTCATCAAGGAAGAGTAGCCGTAGGAGATGAAGTAGGAGAAATATTAAAAGCAAGAATGACTTTAGTATTAATTGGTGAAAGACCAGGACTAAGTTCCCCAGATAGTCTTGGTTTATATCTTACATATAATCCAAAAGTAGGACTTACAGATGCAAATAGAAATTGTATATCAAATGTTCGTTCAGATGGATTGTCTTATGAGGAGGCAGTAAAAAAAACAATGTATTTATTAAACGAAGCCAGAAGATTAGAACTATCAGGAGTAAATCTAAAAGATAGAACAAGCGATGATACACTAGAAAGTAGTATCAATAATGAAAATTTTCTTATAAAATAAAGGATTATAAATGAGCAAAGCTCACATAAGTAAAGAATATCTTGAAAAAAGACAATTAAAAAAAGGAACAGCTGGTTGGTTATTATTAACAGGGCTTGGAATCTCATATGTAATATCAGGTGATTTTGCAGGATGGAATTTTGGTATTGCAGAAGCAGGATGGGGAGGATTTGCTATTGCTGCTTCTTTAATGGCAATAATGTATTTATGTTTAGTATTATCACTAGCAGAAATGTCAGCATCAATTCCAGCAGCAGGTGGTGGATATAGTTTTGCAAGACAAGTAATGGGACCAGCAGGTGGATTTCTAACAGGACTTGCCATATTAATCGAATATGCATTAGCACCAGCTGCTATTGTAATTTTTATAGGTTCAGCGGTTGAATCACTCATAGGAATAAATGGACCTATTATATATGCTCTTTTTTATATTGTATTTATTAGTATTCATTTGATTGGTGCGGGTGAAGCTTTAAAAACTATGATGATTATTAGTGCCTTAGCTGTGTTTGCAATTATTGCTACAGCTGTTTCACTTTTTGGACATTTTGATTCTTCAAACTTATTTGATATAGCAGTTTCTACAGAAGCTTTTGGTGCTAGTGAATTCTTACCAATGGGTTGGTATGGAGTTTGGGCTGCATTACCATTTGGTATGTGGTTGTTCTTAGCAGTTGAAGGTGTTCCTTTGGCAGCAGAAGAAGCAAAAGACCCAGCTAAAGATGTTCCAAAAGGTATTATTGGGGCAATGATATTCTTATTATTTACAGCTGTTTTAGTTGTATTCTTAGTAGCAGGTGCAGCAGGAGCTGATACAATTGGTAAAAGTGCTGTTCCTTTAGTTGATGCATTAAATGCAACAGGAAATGAAACATTAGGAACTATGGTAAATGTACTTGCATTAGCAGGATTAGTAGCTTCTTTCTTCTCTATTATTTATGGTTATAGTAGATTAGTATTTGCACTTTCAAGAGCTGGTTATGTACCACAATTTTTATCACTTACAAGTAAGAAAAAAACTCCAACTTGGGCTTTAATCATTCCAGGTATCATAGGATTTTTGGCTTCATTAACACAAGAAGGTGATTTAATTTTAGGAATGGCTGTTGTTGGAGCTACAATTTCTTATGCACTTATGGCATTAAGTCATATTTTATTAAGAATTAAAAATCCAGATATGCCAAGACCTTATAAAACACCAGGTGGTGTATTTACATCATCTATTGCATTAGTTCTTTCTATTATTGCATTAACAGGAGTTTATGCTTTTGATCCAAGAGCTTTCAACTATACAATTATTTTATATATTTTAGGAGCTTTATATTACTTCTTCTATAGTAAAAATCATTTAGTTGCAAAAACAGCAGAAGAAGAGTTTGCTTTACTTTCAAAAGCAGAATCTGACTTGGAACACGAATTATAATAAACTAACTCATTTTAAACAAAGGAATAAGATAAAACTTATTCCTTGTTTTAACAACTTAACTTAACACGATGTAAAACTTCATAAGGACCTTGAATATCTTTAGTTTCATATTTAGCAAATACTATTTTATCAACTCTAAATTCAATATCAGGCAAAGAAAAATCAGAAATATTTTTAACTATTTCAGATGTTTTATACTCTTTATTATAAAACCCTAAAGTAATATGTGGCGTATAATTAGCTGCATCAATCTCTTTTGAAGTATTATTCAAAACCTTACGAATAAAATCCAAGTTAGAAAAAGAATCCTCAATAGCAAGATAAGGACAAGTAGAAAAACTATTAAAATCTTTTAATTTTAAAGAAAATTGTTTGATATTACTTTTTTCTAGTTCGTTGATTTGTCTTTTTAGTAAATCTTCAGAAAAATACTCATCAGATAATAAACCAGAAGCAACCAAAGTAATATGAGCTTGACGTAAATAATTAGGATGTAAAAAAGAAGATAAATAATTCTGATAACTTTTTATTTTATTTTGACACTCAAAAGTTGAAACTTCAATTGCCCAAAAACCAAAATACTCAATACCCTTGTGCCATGTAGGAAAATCTTGTAATGCAATTGGATATGTTGTGTTAGATTCTAGAAATTTTGAAAACATATTTATTGATTAAACCTTTTTTTGTGAATATCTTAGCAAAATATTTTTTAAATACTTTGGTTTTTTATCAAGTAGAAAAATGTTCTTTTACTAGGCATTATTAAAAGAAAAGAAATTCCCTAGTTCAGAATAATAGTCTATAAATAATTTCTAGTTTTCTCAAAAATTATTTTAAAACATAATATACGTTTTAAGCTTAATCTTTTTACTTATATGCTACATTACATTTAATATAAATACATATTATTCGTTTTAAAAGGAAAATTCTAAGTTATGAAAATATTAAAAATAAAAGCAAATGGTCTTAAATTATTTCCTAAAAATCTGGAAATTGATTTCACGACAACACAGCGTGTTAGGAATGATAAAAGTGAAATGTTGCATAAAATATCCCCACAAATTTATCAAAATAATGCAATTGCATTTGTTGGAATTAATGCATCAGGTAAAACAACAACATTAAAGGTGATTTCTTTCATAATTCAAATGCTTAATAATGAACCAATAAATAAGATAGAAAACAATAGTATATTAAATGGGTTAAGAGGAAAAGACAAAATTATTTTTGATATTTACTTTAGTATATTCTCAGACTCTATATATAAATTAGAGACAACAATAATAAAGAGTGAATTTAGTGATGAAATTGAAGATAAATTTGTTATTGAAAGTGAGCAATTATGGAGAAAAGATATTAAGAGTATTAAAACAAAAAAAAATATATTTAACTTCACAGATTTAATACCAATACAACTTAGAAAAGGTGATGAAGAGTACTTACCTGATGATGTTAGTATCATCATATCTTTAAATAAAAAGAACAATATTAAAATTAATTTTGAGGATTTAATTAATTGGACAAATATAAATTTAGTTAGGATGTTCGGAGAATTTCCACATGAATTAATAACATTTCTGGATTCAAGTATTGAATATTTAAAATCTAATATTATAAAAGAAGGTAAAGATGTTGAAATTAAGTTGAAATTTAAAAATAAAGAAGAAATTTTAATGAACTCACCAGTTGAATTACAAAAATATTTATCATCTGGAACAATAAAAGGAATTAATGTCTTTATTAATGCAATGTTTGTGTTGGCTAAAGGTGGATATTTAATTATTGATGAGATTGAAAATCATTTTAATAAAGAGCTTGCAGTTACACTAGTTAGATTTTTTATGAATCATAAGGTGAATAGAAAAGGTGCTGTAATTTTATTATCTACACATTACCCAGAATTATTAGATGAATTTGAGAGAAATGACAATATTTATATCACAAGAAATAATGGTGGAATTAGTGTTGAAAATCTTTCTAATATATTAAAACGTAATGACATCAAAAAAAGTGAATTGTATCAAAGTGGGTATCTACAAGGTACTGTACCAGCATATGAATCTTTTATAGAGTTTAAAAAAGCATTAATTAGATATGGAGAATAATCGTGAATTTAGATGGCTATATAGCATGTATTTGTGAAGGTAATGCAGAGCAGGCTATAATGGAATTATTATTAGATTCTAATAAGCTCATATTTAATAATGATCAATTATTAGAAAATGAGATAATTCGTTGTAGAGCTGCTAAAGAATTTGAAAAGAGATATTTAAGAAAAGGTTTTAGTGAAAAAATAACTGTATTAAGAATCTTGGATTCAAGAAAAGAAAATTTTAACTTGAGTAAAGCATATGTAGACAAGATTTCTGTAATTAATATTATTACAGCTCCTGAAATTGAGATGTTCATTATTTGTAATGAACATAAATATAGTGAATGGAAGAAATCGAGAATGAAACCAAGTGAATTTTGTAAAATAATACTAAAGTTTAGTAGTGTTAAGCGATATGATTTTGTAAAAGACTATTTCAATGATATAGATAAATTACTTGAAAGCATACATGAATATTGTAGGGTTTCACAAATCAAAAAAGGAGAAAATACACTTTTTGATTTATTGAAATAATATACTAATATATCTAACAAAATACATGGAAGAAACAAGTGTAAAAGTAAAAACTTCGAGCTTTTATACCTCAAATAAATAAAAATGAAAGAATAATAATAAAGGTGTTTTATAAACTAGAGCTTCAATTCAATAGTCATCTTAAATAATATTGTACACAAACTCATAGTTTTAATGGTAAATTATGTACTAGAAATTTATCTGAGATAAAGGGTTAATTAATATATAAAAAAGTCAACAACTCATACAATATCATTTTAACCACTATGAGTATATAAAAAAATAGATGATTTAAAAAGTGGTAAAACTAAAGTTCTACCACTTGAAGTTGTATTTGCTCAAGCTGAAATTAAAGTTTTTAAAACTGGCTAAAGCCTCTACTCTTTATTCAAATACTTCAAAACTTCTTCTTTATCAGAAAATGCTAGTTTTTTATCATAGATTATTTGAGTAGTTTCATCGCCTTTTCCAAGGATTAAAATAACTGAATTTTCATCAGCCATATCAATTGCTTTTCTAATAGCTGATTTTCTATTTACATCAACTTGAACGCTTTGATGGTTTTTGATACCTTTTAAAATATCTTCAATAATCAAATCAGGGTCTTCAAATCTTGGGTTATCACTAGTTACGATTATATGTTTTGCATAATTAGCAGCAACTTGTCCCATTAGAGGTCGTTTATCTTTATCTCTATCTCCACCTGCTCCAAATACACAAATGATGTCTTTATGTGCAAAGCTTTGTAAAACTTCTTTCATTCCATCTGGTGTATGTGCAAAATCTACAATCACAAGAGGTGAAGATGAAATTATTTCCATTCTACCACTTACTCCTGCAAAGTTTTCAAGTGCTTCACAGATTTCATCTAAAGGTTTAGAAGTTGTAATATGAACAGCACTTAAAGCTGCCATTAGATTGTATACATTAAAAATACCCATCATAGAAGATGAGAAAGAATGCATTTCCCCAAAATAAGAAAACATTACATGCATTCCATTTTTAAAAGAATATGCCCCTACTTTATAAGTTGAAGGTTCATCAAGTGAATATGCAAATCCATTTTTTACATTGTATTTTACTATTTTATCATCTTTATTGATTAGTTTTTTAGTCTCATCAGAAAAAAATGAATTTTTAATATTGATATACTCTTCTATTGTTTTATGATAATCTAAGTGATCTCTTGTAATATTAGTATGAATTTTAAGCTCAAAACTTAAACCTTCGATTCTATTTTGTTGTATTGCATGAGAGCTAACTTCCATAACAAAAAAATCACAATCATTTTCCATAGCTTTTTGTATATGTGCAAAGTTTCCAATTTGCATTGGAGTTGTTAAAGAATACTCTTCAACTCTTTTATCATTTATATAAAAACCACGAGTACCTTGAAGTGCAACTTTGTAACCTAAATCTAAAAGAATAGAATAAATAGCAGCTGCTGTTGTAGTTTTACCATTTGTTCCTGTAATTCCAATAATCTTAATACTTGACATATCAAGATAATTTTTTAAATCAGATGAATTGATAATTTCTTTACATCCATTATCAATTGCACCTTGTTTAAATCTCTCATTATGAGATGAAAGAACAAAAGCAACATTTTCATTTGCTTCATTTGAATTATCTGTAAATATTTTATTGTTGATTGTTAATTGCAATTTTTTTCTCTTCTAATCGTTTATATAGTTTTTCAATTTCATCATCATAAGCAAAGTATTCATTGAAACCATCTAAATATGAATATGCTGTAGTATTAAAATCATTATCAATTAATTTAGTAACAAAATCAAAAAAATCATCTTTATTTTCAATTGCAACTTTTGTAGAAAACATAATATCCTCAAAAGCGATTCTAAAAGAACCTCTTGAGTTTATAAGTTTTTTAAAATCTTCATATTTAATAGCATCCAATGCATCAACTGTTGAAATACTCAGTTCTTTTAGAACTTCCATCATTTTGTCAATATCACCATCATATGCATCAATAATATCTTCAACATAAGCAATAGCATTATCTAAATTTTCTTCCTTAACTACAGAAAAATAATCATAAAGTGACATTGCTTTTTCTTCATCTTCACTTGCAATATCACAAAATAATGCATAAATTGGGTACTCTTTATTTTCTTTAAAAGTTGATGATAATTGAGAATATAAAAATAAAGCTTTTTCAAAATCTTTTTGTAAGAAAAAGCTATTTGCCTCATTTAATAATCTACTTTCATTTATCATTAAAGTTCCTCTAATTTATCTTCCATACCAGCTGGTACATTTACAATATCAAGGTCAGGATGAATTGCAGCTTTTAGTTCTTTTTCAACAATAAATTTTAAAGTACTCCCACTTGCACTACAGCCAACACATGAGCCTTGTAACTGTACAAATACTCTTGCATTTTTAATAGTTAATAACTCAATAGCTCCACCATCACGTGCTAGCATAGGAGCAATTTTTGTTTTTATAATAGAACTTACAGGGTCTAGTAAGTCCTCATCTGTAAATGGCATCATATTATTTTACCTCTTTTGCTTTTTTCTTAACTAAATATATTCCAACAGCAGTAAGAGCTAAAATTACTCCTATTGTTTGGAATACAAGTGTTAATGTTACTTCTTCTTGAAACATATTATTTCCTAATTTATCACTTCTTCACATCTTGAACAAAGAGAATCTTCTTTTGTTGAAGTGAATTTCCAACATCTTGGACATTTATGCATTGAAGCTTTATAAACTTCAAAAATACTTCCATCTATTTCAAATGAACCTAATACTTCACTATCTTGTTTTTCACTAGAAAGTGAAGAGATTATAAACCAATCTGCTGATTCTGTATTATTTAAACTTAAAATATCTTCATTATTAGTATACATATCTAATTCAAGTGTTGATTTAATAACTTTTTCTTTACTTAATGCATCTTTTATTTCAGAGAATTTCTCTTTTGCTAATAATAATGTTTCTGCATTAATAGAAACTTCAACTTCTGGTAAAATTACTTTTTTATAATCAAAAATATCTTCACAATCTTGTTTTATAAAAGCAGGTGCATAAGTTAATAATTCATCCATAGTATATGTTAAAATACAAGCAAGTGTTGAAATTAACTTCTTAGCAATTAAAGCCATAGCACTTTGAGATGCTAGTCTATGAATATCATTTTTATCATCACAATATAATCTATCTTTACAAACATCAAGATAAATTCCAGATAAATCAACAACTAAGAAATTGTTTAATTTATTTAAACCTTTTGAAAATTCATAAACTCTAAATGATTCTTCAATTTCATCAAATACTGATTTTGCACGTGAAAGAACCCATTTATCTAATGGACCCATTTTATCAACAGCAATAATTTCTTCTAAATCACTTACATTTGCAAGTAAGAATCTAGCAGTATTTCTAATCTTTCTATAAAGTTCAGCATTTTGTTTTAAAATATTATCAGATATTTTTAAATCTGATTGATAATCACTCATAGCAACCCATAGTCTTAAAATCTCAGAACCGTATTGCTTCATAACTTTTTCAGGAGCAATAACATTTCCTTTTGATTTAGACATTTTTTCACCCTTTTCATCAACAGTGAATCCATGAGTTAAAATTGACTTATAAGGAGCAATTTCAGATGAAGCTAAAGTTGTTAAAAGTGAAGATTGGAACCAACCTCTATGTTGATCACTTCCTTCTAAATACATATCAGCAGGGAAAGTACCAGCATCATAATTTCCTGATCTTAAAACTGCATTTTGAGTTGAACCTGAATCAAACCATACATCTAAAATATCTGAAGTTTTTTCTAAATCTTCAGGATTTAATCCACTATTAGCAGGTAATAACTCTTCAATTGATAAATCATACCAAGCATCACAACCTTTTTCTTCAAAAATCTTAGCAGTATGAGTTAATACTTCTTCATCAAAAATAATCGTATCAGTCTTTTTATTTCTAAAGAATGCAATTGGAACACCCCAATCTCTTTGTCTTGAAATACACCAGTCAGGACGACCATCTAACATTGCTCTTAATCTATTTCTTCCCCATTCAGGATAGAAAGTTAAATCTTCAACAACTTTAAGAGCATTTTCTCTTAGTGTTTTCTTTTCTTTTCCATACTCATCATCAATAGAGATAAACCATTGTTTAGTAGCTCTAAAAATAATTGGTGTATGCGTTCTCCAACAATGTGGATATGAGTGAGTAATATCTACTCTTTTTAATAAAGCATCACCTAACTCTTCTAAAATTGGTTCATTTGCTTTAAATACATTAATACCTAAATATTTATCTGTATTCTTAAAAAGTTTTTCTCTTACAATCGTTTGGTCATATTTTCCAAAAGCGTCAACAGGCATAATTACTTCAAGGTCATATTTTAAACCTACTTTATAATCATCTTCACCATGTCCAGGAGCAGTATGAACAGCTCCAGAACCTGAATCCATCATTACGTGTTCACCTAAAATAATTTTAGACTTTCTATCGTTTAATGGATTAATTGCAAAAGTATTTTCTAAATCATTTGGATTAATAGTTTCTACAATATCACCTGAAATTACTTCATTTTCAATAAGTGAGTTATATAATTTTTTAGCAACAATAAATTTATCACTTGTTAAAACATACTTTTCTTCACCATTAAGTGAAATACCAGCATTTGCAGGAAGTGTCCAAGGAGTTGTAGTCCAAATAACAATACTTGCATCTAAAGTTTCATGTTTAAAAGCAACATAAATAGATGGAGATACTTTATCTTCATGCTCAACTTCTGCTTCAGCAAGAGCAGTTTGTGCAGCCCATGACCAATAAACAGGTTTGCTTCTTTGAATTAATAAACCTTGTTTTGCAATTGCACAAAGTTCTCTATAAATATTAGCTTCAAATTTAAAATCCATTGTTAAATAAGGATTTTCCCAATCAGCAATAACACCTAATTGTTTAAATTCATTTCTTTGAATATCTACAAATCGTCCAGCATGATCTCGACATAATTGTCTTAATTTAGATTTTGGAAGTTCTTTCTTTTTTGTACTTCCAATTTTTTCTTCAACTTTTTGTTCAATTGGTAAACCATGACAGTCCCAACCTGGAACATATCTAATTGATTTTCCATCAAAATAGTGAAATTTATTTATAATATCTTTTAAAATTTTATTTAAAGCATGTCCAATATGAATATGTCCATTAGCATACGGTGGTCCATCATGTAAAGTAAAACTTGGAGCTCCAACTCTATTTTTTTTCATTTTTTCATAAACATTTTGTTCATCCCAAAGTTTATATTTCTTTGGTTCATTTTGAGGAAGATTCCCTCTCATTGGAAACGCAGTTTTTGGTAGTAGTAAACTCTCTTTATAATCCATTTTCTTAGTACCTTCAATTATCATATTTATTATTTTTCATTAAGTCGTCGATTATATCTAAAATTTATTAAAATTTATATAATCCAATATAGTAAAAAGTGCAATAATTTTACATTATGTATAAATAATGTACATTACCCTATTTCTTATTACAATAATTGCTGTTACCAAACTCTATATTTTATTGATTTATTGTACAATTTCTATATTTATTTAGCTTAAGCACAACTTTAATGTGCTAAAATTTTCCGATAATTAAACAATACATTAGGAAGTATATATGAACGAAAAACATTATGAAGTCGTAATTGTTGGTGGAGGAATCTCTGGCGCGGCGTTATTTTACGAGTTAGCAAAGTATTCTACGGCAAAAAATATTTGTATGTTAGAAAAGTATGAAGCATTAGCTACATTAAATTCAAAAGGTACTAGTAACTCTCAAACAATTCACGTAGGTGATATTGAAACAAACTATACTTTAGAAAAAGCTAAAATTACAAGAAGAACTGCAAAAATGATTGAAAAGTTCTGTTTACAACATGATTTACAAGATAAAATTATGTTTAAACATCAAAAAATGGCTTTAGGTGTTGGAAAAGAAGAAGTTGAATTTATTACTAATAGATATAATGAATTTAAAGAATTATTCCCTTATTTAGAATTATGGGATAAAGAAAAATTAAGAGAATTAGAGCCTAAACTAGTTTATGCGGATAAAGCTCAAACGGTTGATAGACCAGAAGAAATTGTAGCAATGGGTACAGGTGACCAATATACTACTGTTGACTTTGGAGCTATGACAAATGAATTAGCAAAAGCAGGACAAGCTGCTGATGAATCTAAAACAACAGATATTTTCTATAACTCAGAAGTAGAAGATATTGAAAGAGTTGGTGAAAAATATAAATTAACAACTGTTAATGGTACTGTTTATACAGCAGATTTTGTTGTTGTAAATGCAGGTGCTCACTCATTATTCTTAGCTCATAAAATGGGTTATGGTAAACATATGGGTTCTTTATCAATGGCAGGTTCATTCTATATTACAAGTGGAAAATTCTTAAATGGTAAAGTTTATATGGTTCAAAATGATAAATTACCATTTGCTGCACTTCATGGCGATCCAGATATTTTAGAAGATGGTAAAACAAGATTTGGTCCAACTGCTCTTGCTCTTCTAGTATTAGAAAGATATAAAGGTGGAAAATCATTCTTCCAATGTTTAAAAACATTAAATCTTGATGGAAGTATTTTAAAAATCTTCTGGGATTTATTAAAAGATTCAGATATTAGAAATTATGTATTTAAAAACTTCTTATTTGAAGTACCAGGTATAAACAAAGGTTTATTTGTTAAAGATGCTAAAAAAATTGTACCATCATTAACAAAAGACGATATTGAATATGCAAAAGGATTTGGTGGTGTTAGACCTCAAGTTCTAAATAAAGATGAGAAAAAATTAATGCTTGGTGAAGCATCATTAAGTGAAGGTAATGGTATTATCTTTAATATGACTCCATCTCCAGGTGCTACTTCTTGTTTAGGAAATGCAGAAAGAGATATAAAAGTAGTTTGTGATTACTTAAATTTAGATTTCAATGAAGAACAATTCTTAAAAGACTTAACTGAAGACGAAATAGCTAAATAATACCCTTATAAAGTAAGAGATATACTCTCTTACTTTATTCTAAATTTAAAATATACTTCAAAATAATAAATTACTTCTAAAGGATTATAGAATGTATGATGAAATTTTTAATAAAGAAGATATGATAAAACTTCAAAATATACTAAGAGATAAAAAACAATCAATTACAACAGCAGAATCATGTACAGGTGGTTTAATAGCCCATATGATTACTAAAATACCTAATTCATCAGATATTTTTAATGGTGCAATTGTTTCATACTCTAATAATATCAAACATCAAGAATTAGGCGTAGAAAATAACATACTAAATAGCTTTGGAGCAGTTAGTAAAGAAGTTGTAAGCCAAATGCTTGAAGGTGTAAGTAAAAAATTTGAAGCACAATATGCAATAGCAGTATCAGGTATAGCAGGTCCTTCAGGAGGTTCAAAAGATAAACCAGTTGGTACAGTAGTAATCGGTTGTATCGGTCCTCTTGGTGAAAAAATAATTGATATTCATCACTTTAAAGGCTCGCGAGAAGAAGTACAAATTCAAGCTGCAAAAACGGGGCTTTTAAAAATTTTAAAATTTATTAAAAAAACTATTGACAAATAAAAAGAAATCTATTATAATTCCACTCCATTTTAAGAAAATAAACTTAAAATATAAGTGACCCGTTAGCTCAGCTGGTAGAGCATCTCCCTTTTAAGGAGGTGGCCGATGGTTCGAATCCATCACGGGTCACCATTTATAAATGTTAAACAAATTTGTGGTCCCTTCATCTAATGGTTAGGATTTAGGATTTTCATTCCTACCATAGGGGTTCGAATCCCCTAGGGATCACCATTAACATTTATTTGGTCGATTAGCTCAGTTGGTAGAGCGCTACCCTTACAAGGTAGACGTCAGAAGTTCGAGTCTTCTATCGACCACCATTTTTAAGAATCGTAAAATACAGTGGTATTGATTTTTAAATCTTATTTTAACAGTGACATCTATTTAGATTTTATCTTTATAGTATTTTTAAGCGCGGTAGTAGTTTAGTTGGTTAGAACGCCTGCCTGTCACGTAGGAGGTCGAGGGTTCGAGTCCCTTCTACCGCGCCACCTTTTTATTTTATTTTGTGACCCGTTAGCTCAGCTGGTAGAGCATCTCCCTTTTAAGGAGGTGGCCGATGGTTCGAATCCATCACGGGTCACCAAAACTTTATCTTTAAACTTCCAAATTATATCTTTTCAAAGTAACTTTTTAACAAAAAATAGATACTCTATATTTATATATCAAATGAAATTTAGGATTATTTTAAATGTTCAAAGCAAAAAGTTTATATCATCTAATTGTCTATAGTATTGTTTTTATTATTATATTAATTTCTTTTTTTACCTTTATTATTATTGACAATGCTCATGAAGAATTACAAGAAAAGATTATTACATTAAAATCTGATTATTCTAATAATCAAAAAGAATTAATAAAGAATGATGTTAATTCTGTAATCAACTTTATTAGATATTATGACTCAAAATACAAAAATGTAAAAAATACTAAACAAATACAAAAAGAAATATTATTAGCATTAAAAAAATTAAGAATAAATGACAATGGAAATGAATACATTTTTATTTATGACTTTAAAGGCAAATTTTTATATCACCCTGTTGATAAAAATAAAGTAGGTAAAAATTTAATTAATTTAACTGATATCAATGGAAAAAAACTTGTAAAAGAGATAATAGAAATTTCTAAAAAACCAAAAGGTGGATATGTAGATTACGTTTGGTATAAACAAAATATTAAAAAACATGTAAAAAAAATATCATATGCGAATTCTTATGAAAACTGGGGATGGACAATTGGTAAAGGTGTTTACTTAGATAAAATTGATAAACTTGTTTTAACTAAAAAAAATGAATATAATCAAAAAATATCAGATTATACATTACAAATTAGCTCACTAACTATTATGCTAGTTCTTTATTCTATATTTATTTATAAAAATGCAACTATTCTTATTTTAAATGATGTAAAAGAAATTGGAAAATATTTTAAAGAATCTCAAAAGAATGATGAACCTATAAATCAAAATAGAATCATTTTTGGAGAATTTAAAGTTATTGCAAATTATGCAACAGATGCTATGAATAATATAAAACTAAAAACACATATGCTTGAAGATTTAAATAAAAATCTTGAATATAAAGTTGATGAAAAAACAAAAGAACTTACAAAACTTATAGAATCTCAAAAAACGTTTATAAAGCATTCTGTTCATGAAATAAATACACCCTTATCAATAATACAAACAAATATTGATTTACTTAAAATGAAAATACCTGAAAATAAATATATAACACATATAGAATCAGGTGCAAAGATAATTCAATACATCTACGATGATTTATCTTATCTAGTAAAAAAAGATCGTGTGATTTATGAAAAAGAATATTTAAACTTATCTGATATTGTTCTACAAAGATTAGATTTCTTTTCAGAAATTGCTAAATCTAACTCATTATATTTAGTAAGAAATATTAAAGATGATATATATATAAAATTTAATAAAACAGAATTCCAAAGAGTAATAGACAATAATTTATCAAATGCGATTAAATATTCTTATTCTAAGTCTCCTGTTTTTGTAAAATTAGATTATCTAAATGATAATGAAGTTGAATTATCAATTACTACACATTCAAAAAAAATTGAGTATCAAAATAAAATCTTTGATGATTTTTATAGAGAAAACTCTGCAAGAGGTGGTTTTGGTCTGGGATTAAGAATTGTAAAAGAGATATGTGACAAGAATTTAGTTACAATTAGATTAGATTCGAATGATAAAGAAACAAAATTTACTTATAGGTTTAAAATAAATGAAGATACTACTACTTGAAGATGAATTAATGTTAAATAACTCAATATGTGAGTATTTAAGAGGTATTGGACATATGGTTGAAAGCTTTACAGATGGACAAGAAGTTATTGACTCAGTTGATACTTCATTTGATTTATTAATATTAGATATTAATGTTCCAACTAAAGATGGTTTTACAATATTAAGTGAATTAAATAGCAAAAAGATATATATTCCAACAATATTTATATCTGCATTAATTGATATTGAAGATATTTCTAAGGCATATGATTTAGGATGTCGTGAATATATTAAAAAACCATTCCATCTTGAAGAACTTGGAATAAAAATAAATCAATTATTAAAAAAAGACCAAAGCAATACGTCACATATAAGATTTTCTGAGAATTATTCTTATGCAAAAAATACACAAACTTTATATTTTAATGGTGAACCACAAAATTTAACAAAAAAACAATTGGAAATAATTCATATATTAGCCCTTAATATAAATATGATTGTTGACTTTGAAAGTTTTAGAATTGATATCTGGGATGGAGAGAATATTGATAATCCAACAATAAGAGCTGAAATTTCACGATTGAAAAAAGCATTAAAAGAAGACTTTATAAAAAATATTAGAGGATTAGGCTATAAAATTGATAGGTATTATTCTGTTTAGAACACCTATTTTATAGGTGTTCTTTAAACTATTTTATATACTCAACCCAACTTAAAAAAAAACTTTCTCAAAAAAAAATCAATTGCTACCTTTTTGCTATCTACAACTAATATACTTTCAATGTTAAAATATTAAATAATTAAATTATTTAATAAAAATAATAAGGAGAGCAGGATGAGTCCAGAAAAAGCAGAAGCATACTGGAAAGAAAACATTGCTATGATTATCAAATTACTTATAGTTTGGTTTATTGTTTCTTTCGGTTGTGGTATTTTATTTATTAACGAACTTAACGCTATTGAGATTAGTGGTGTTAAATTAGGATTTTGGTTTGCACAACAAGGTGCAATATATGTATTTGTAATATTAATTTTTGTTTATGTTAAAGTAATGACAGGAATTGATGAGAAATACGGCGTTCACGAATAGGAGATTATAAAATGGAATTACAATCATTAATTTACCTATTTGTAGGTATTTCTTTTGCAGTTTATATTGGTATTGCTTTATGGGCAAAAGCTGGTTCGACTAAAGATTTCTATGTTGCAGGTGGTGGTGTTCATCCAATTGCAAATGGTATGGCAACGGCAGCTGACTGGATGTCTGCAGCTTCATTTATCTCATTAGCAGGTATTATTTCTTTCAAAGGTTCTGATGCTTCAGCATATTTAATGGGTTGGACTGGTGGATATGTTCTACTAGCAATGTTACTTGCTCCTTATTTGAGAAAATTTGGTAAATTTACAGTTCCTGATTTTGTTGGTGATAGATATTATTCTGATACAGCTAGATTAGTTGCCGTTGTAGCAGTTATTTTTGTTTCATTTACATATGTTGCAGGACAAATGAGAGGGGTTGGAATCGTTTTCTCTAGATTCTTACAAGTTGATGTTAATACAGGTGTATTAATTGGTATGGCAATTGTTTTCTTCTATTCTGTTTTAGGTGGAATGAAAGGTATTACATATACACAAGTTGCTCAATATGTTGTTATGATTTTTGCATATATGATTCCTGCAATTTTCTTATCATTACAAGTTACTGATACATTTATACCTCAATTAGGTATTTTTGCAACAACTACATTTGCATTTGATTCTGGAATTTCAGTAATACCTGAAGGAACATATTTATTACATGCACTTGATCAATCTATTTCAGATCTTGGATTTACTGAATATACACAGCCAGGTAACTTATGGAATATGTTTATGCTTACAACAGCTTTAATGCTTGGTACTGCTGGACTTCCTCACGTTATTGTTAGATTCTTTACAGTTCCAACTGTTAAAGATGCTAGAATATCTGCTGGTTGGGCATTATTATTTATTGCAATTATGTATACAACTATTTCTTCAGTTGCTGCATTCTCAAGAGTTAACTTAATTAACAACTTACAAAACACTGAATATAAAGCGTTTGTAAATGGTGAAATTGAAGGAAATGATGGGAATTGGTTTAAAACATGGGAAAATGGTGGATTAATTGCATGGAATGATAGAAATGGCGATGGTAAAATTCAATATGCTACTGGAGCTGCTTTTGACGGAGCTAAAGGTAAACCAGCATTTGATGGTGATAAAAGAGCTGAAGATGGACATAGACTTGTAACTAATGCAAAAGCTGGTGCAGATGAAGCTGAAATGGCTAAAGGTAATGGAATTGCAAATGAGTTATATGTTGATAGAGATATCATGGTACTTGCGAATCCAGAAATTGCAAACTTACCTAACTGGGTAATTGCATTTATTGCAGCTGGTGGTCTTGCAGCAGCATTATCAACAGCAGCAGGATTATTACTTGTAATTGCTTCTGCAATTTCACATGATCTTCTTGGACAAGTTATTTACAAAGACAAAGAAACTGGTAAATCAACATTAAATGAGAAAACAGAGTTAATGTGGGCAAGAGTTTCAGCTGTAGCTGCAATTTGTGTCGCAGGATACTTAGGAATTAACCCTCCTGGATTTGTTGCACAAGTTGTTGCGTTTGCATTTGGTTTAGCAGCAGCAGCATTCTTCCCAACAATTATCCTTGGAGTATTTGATAAGAGAATGAATAAAGAAGGTGCGATAGCTGGTATTTTAACTGGTCTTATTTTCACATTCAGTTACATTATCTACTTTGTATTCTTAGGCGGAGTAAAAGAAGATTGGTTATTTGGAATTGCTCCAACAGGTATTGGTACAGTTGGTACACTACTTCACTTAGTAGTAGCATTAATTGTTTCTAGAATGACTCCTGAACCACCTAAAGAAATTCAAGAGCTTGTAGAGAGAATTAGAATTCCTTCAGGCGCTGGTGACGCAGTTGATCACTAAAAAATCTTACTAAAAAGTATACCCTTTGGGTATGCTTTTAGTATTTTTTTATGTTAAAACTTATTAATATAAAAAAATACTAAACTCAAGGAAACGTAAATGAGCCTACAAGATCAAGAAGCTTTTCTTTCTAATATACACCCTTTTGAAGTTTTAAATAAAAATCAAATTAATAACTGTATTAAACATATGGATATCGCATATTATCCTAAAAATTCAATATTAATAAGTCCTAGTAAAATATCATCTCACTTTTTTATTATTATAAAAGGTTCAGTTTATGAATATTCTGATGATGAAGTTGTAATGGATTATCATCAAGAAGATTCATTTGATGCAAATTCATTGATATATAGTGAAACTAAAAATACTTTTAAAGTACATGAAGACTTAATCTGTTATGAACTGGAAAAAGTTACTTTTTTAAAACTTATTGAAGAAAATCAAAAGTTTAAAGACTTCTTCTTAAACAATCTTGTAGAAAAGATACAAACATTAAAAGATAAAGAATATACTTCAGAATTATCATCTTTTATGATTGCAAAAGTAGATGATACAATTATTCATGAGCCCTGTATTGTAAGTCAAGATACAAGATTAATTGATGCAATTGAAAAATCTATGAATTATAAAACATCTACTATTATTGTAAAAAAAGATGATGATACGTATGGAATTATTACAGATTCATTACTTAAAGTAAAAGTTTTATTAGAAGGTAGAACTTTAGATATACCTGTAAATGATATAGCAATTTATCCTTTAATGACAGTATATAATGACGATTATTTATTTGAGGCATTAACAGTTTTAATAAAAAGAAATATAAAAAGAATTGGTGTAACAAATAATCAAGGTGAAATGATTGGAGTATTAGAACAAATTGATGTTTTATCACATTTTGCTAATAATACTTATGTAGTTGATACAAAAATTAAAAAAGCTAAAAATATAGATGAATTAAAAAGCTCAAGTAATGATTTAATTAATATTATTAAAAGTTTACAAGCAAAAGGTGTAAAAGTAAATCATATCTCAAATTTAATTGGTCAATTAAATACAAAGGTTTATCAAAAACTTTACGATCTTGTAGTACCAAATGAACTTAGAAATGACGCATGTTTAATTGTAATGGGAAGTGAAGGAAGAAATGAACAAATAATAAAAACAGATCAAGATAATGCTTTAGTTATAAAAGATGGTGTTGATGTTGATTTATATAGACCATATATGAATAAATTAACGGAACATCTTATTGATTTTGGATATCCACCTTGTGAAGGGAATATAATGGTTTCAAATCCATTTTGGTGTAAAACAGTAAGTGAATATAAAAATGAAACAAAAAGATGGATTGAAGCTCCTGATATGCATAATTATATGGATTTGGCAATATTTTTTGATTCATTTGCAGTCGCTGGAGATAAAGATCTTTTAATTAATTTAAAAAATGATTTATTCCAAAAACTTCATGATCAAGATGTATTTATGGCATATTTTGCAAAAGCAACTTTAGCTTTTGATACACCAAATACAGTTGCAAATTTTATGACAAAAGTTCATTATATTGATATTAAAAAAACAGCAGTATTTCCAATAGTTCAAGGAATTAGATCGCTTGCATTAAGAGAAAAAATTAGAGAAACAACTACTGTAAAAAGAATAAAAATTTTAGAACAAAAACAAGTTATTGAAAAAGAAAAAGCTGATGAATTATTAGAAGCTTTTGATGTAGTAAATACATTAAGACTAAAATCACAATTAGATAAAATTCTTGAAAATAAAGAGATCAATAATGAAATTGATACGCATACTCTTGGGAAAATAGAAAGAGATTTATTAAAAGACTCATTTAAAATTGTAAATGATTTTAAAAAATTTATTAATTATTCATTTCAAATAGATAAGATTTTATAATGTTTGATAAATTCTTTAAAAACTGGAATAGAAAAAAACTCAAAAATAAAAAATATGATTTTTTATTTGATACATCAATAGAAAATGAATATGTATGTTTAGATTGTGAAACTACTGGATTAAATTCAAGAAAAGATGAAATATTATCAATTGGTGCTGTTCATATAAAAAATAATAAAATTCTTATGAGAAAAACTTTTAATATATTTGTTAAACCATCAAAAAATATTAGTGTAGAATCTATTAAAATTCATCATATCAGACCTATTGATTTAGAAAATGCTGTGAATCCACAAGAAGCAATATTAAAATTATTAGACTTCATAGGTTCAAGACCGATTGTTGGATATTATATCGAATTTGATATTGCTATTATTTCAAAATATACAAAACAATATATTGGTATTAAACTTCCTAATGAAAGCATTGAGGTTTCATCTATGTTTTATAAAACAAAAAAGAAAACTAGTGAATATGAATTTATTGATTTAAAATTTGATACAATTATGAAAGAATTAGATATTCCAAGATTAGGGAAACATGATGCCTTAAATGATGCAATTATGACATCTATGATATTCTTGAAATTAAAAGATTTAACTCCTGCAAAAACAACCTTTTATACAAATTAAAAATCTCTTGATTAATAATTACTCAATTAAATAAAATAATCTTAAAAAAACCGCTTCAAAAAGTTACAATAAAATTATTTACACTTAAAATTCACCTATAAAGTCATAATCATAGTTAAACATAATTTTTACATAAGTATAATAAAATTCATTTATTATAATATCTTTTTTACTAATATCTATTTATCAAGTATTAGTACAATTTATATTTATAGTAATAAATTAAGGAGGCAGAAAATGAAAGATGAGTTAGTACAACGTATCAAAGCTAATCCTAAGTACAAGGAATTAACTACAAAAAGAAATGGTTTTGCATTAAAACTATCGATTTTTATTTTGGTTATATTTTATGCATATATTTTAACTATTGCATTTGATCCAAGTATCTTAGCTACGTTAACAGGAGAAGGTGTTATGACTATAGCATTTCCAATTGCTGCAGGTATTATTATTGTTAGTTTTATTACTACATTAATCTATGTTAAAAGAGCAAATGGGGAATTTGAAGACTTGACAAACGATATTAAAAAAGACGTAAAGGATTTATTATAATGTTGAAAATTTTAGCACTTATTTCTATTTTTGCAATTACTGCTTTTGCTGCAGGGGATGCATCATTTGAAGCAACAAAAAGAGAATTAAATATTCCTGCAATTATTATGTTTTTCATTTTTGTCGGTGGTACTTTAGGTATTACTTATTGGGCAGCAAAGAGAACAAAATCAGCAGCAGACTTTTATACAGCTGGTGGAGGGATTACTGGTTTCCAAAATGGTATGGCAATTGCAGGTGATTATATGTCTGCTGCATCTTTCCTTGGTATTTCTGGACTTGTATATCTAAGCGGTTATGATGGTTTAATTTATGCAGTTGGATTCTTAGTTGGTTGGCCTGTAATTTTATTCTTAATGGCTGAAAAATTAAGAAACTTAGGTAAATTTACTTTTGCTGATATTGCAGCTTATAGACTTGGTCAAAAAGAGATTAGAACTTTAGCAGCACTTGGTTCATTAGCTGTTGTTACTTTATATCTTATTGCACAAATGGTTGGATCAGGAAAACTTATTCAAGTTTTATTTGGTTTAGAATATGAATATGCAGTAATCCTTGTTGGTATTATGATGATTGTATATGTAACTTTTGGTGGAATGCTAGCAACTACTTGGGTTCAAATTATTAAAGCTATTTTATTACTTTCTGGTGTAACATTTATGGCATTTATTGTTCTTTCTCATTATGGATTCTCATTTGAAGCATTAGCAACTAAAGCTGTTGAAACGCATACAAAAGGACAAGCGATTATGGCTCCTGGTGGATTTATTTCTGATCCTATATCTGCAATTTCATTAGGTCTTGCATTAATGTTAGGAACAGCTGGTCTTCCTCACGTACTAATGAGATTCTTTACAGTTGGGAATGCAAAAGAAGCTAGAAAATCAGTTGTTTATGCAACAGGATTTATTGGTTATTTCTACTTAGTTATTGCTGTTATTGGTTTAGGAGCAATTGTATTTTTAAATTCTCCTGAAGGTGCAGAATACTTTGTTGATGGTAAATTATTCGGTGGAAATAATATGGCAGCAGTTCATTTATCACATATGGTAGGTGGAAATATATTCTTAGGATTTATTTCAGCTGTTTCTTTTGCTACGATTTTAGCAGTTGTTTCTGGACTTACACTAGCAGGGGCAAGTGCAATTTCTCATGACCTTTATGCATCTGTTATCAATACAAATGCAACTGAAGAACAAGAAATTAAAGTTTCAAAAAGAGCTACTATTGTTATTGGTATTGTTGGTGTTATTCTAGGAATAGCTTTTGAACAACAAAATATTGCATTTATGGTAGGACTTGCTTTTGCAATTGCAGCATCAGCAAACTTCCCTATTTTATTTTTATCAATTTATTGGTCAAAATTAACAACAAGAGGTGCATTTATTGGTGGAATTATGGGATTAACTACAGCTGTAGTTCTTGTAATTATAGGACCAATTGTATGGGTTCAAATTTTAGGAAATGCAGAAGCAATTTTCCCTTATAAATATCCAGCATTATTCTCTGTGACTGTTGCATTTATTAGTATTTGGTTCTTCTCAATTACTGATAATTCAGAAAGAGCAAAACAAGATAGAGATGCATATGAAGCACAACTTATCAGAGCAGAAACTGGTATTGGTGCAGATGGTGCAGTTGAGCATTAAAAAATAAACTATGTTACTAAAGAGTTTTCTCTTTGGTAACATATAATTAAAACTTATTATTACTACTTATATTTATATTCATTAAAATCTTAAATAAATATAAATAATTTATATTATATTAAATAATTTATATTAGTACTTTTTGTTACAAATCTACAATTATACATATCTTTTACATATTTAAATTAATATTATAAACTTCTTGCGATTTTATATATGTATAATATCTCAAGATTATCTATTTTGCTATTTTAATGCTATTGATAATATTAAAACTACTTATTTTGAATAGATATTAATATATAATTTCTAATTATAATTATTGTAACTAAACTTAAGGGAAAATTTAGTGAGTATTTTAGAACAAAAAACATTTATAACAAAAATACATCCTTTTGAACATTTAGATAAAGTTCAATTGGAAGAATTTGCCCAAAATATTGATATTGTATATTTTAAAAAAGATGAAGTAATACAAAAACAATCAACTAATCCTACAAATCTTTATTTTATTTTAAAAGGTGTTGTTCAAGAAAAAAACAATGAAGAAGTACTTTCATTGTTCTCTGTAAACGAAATTTTTGATCCAGTTTCGTTGATTGAGAATTATTCAAAAAATAGCTTTTATACAATAGAAGAAACTATTTGCTACTCTTTACCAAAAGAGATATTTATTAAAACATTACATAAAAATAGTGAATTAGAAAGTTACTTCTTTCAAACTATTTCTCAAAAATTAAATAATAATATTGATAATGAAAAAAATAAAGAAATGGCAAATATTATGATTGCCAAAGTAAAAGATGCAAAAATTCACAAAGCAATAATTACTGATTATAAAAAATCTATTTTTGAAGCTGCAAGTATTATAAAAAGAGAAAAAGTACCTACTTTACTTTTAAAAGATGAAACTGGTGAAATTTATATTGTTACTGATTCTGATTTCAGACAAAAAGTAATTTTAAAAAGAATGAGCTTTGATGAAAAAGTTATTAAAATTGCATCAAAAGGTTTAATCTATGTTAATGAAAATGATTTCTTATTTAATGCACAATTAGTAATGGCAAAATATGGAATAAAAAGAGTTGTTGTAAAAAATGATGATGAAGAAATTATTGGAATTTTAGATCAAATTTCCTTGTCTTCATTTTTTGCAACAAACATTTTTTCAGTTTCAAATGAAATAGTTCAAGCAGAAACAGTAGAAGAACTAAAAATCGCATCTCATTCTTTTATTAAAATAATAAAATCCTTAAATGCAAAGGGTGTAAAAATAGAATTTATCTCAAAGTTAATAAATCAATTAAATAAAAAATTATTAGATAAGTTATACAAATTATTAGCACCAGAAGAATTATTTGAAAATTCTTGTTTAGTTGTTATGGGAAGTGAAGGAAGAGGTGAACAAATATTAAGAACTGATCAAGATAATGCTTTAATTATTTCTGATGTTTGTAAATTAGACATAGAAATAATATATACTTTTACAAATTTGTTCACTGAAACATTAGTTGATTTTGGTTTTCCTAGATGTGAAGGAAATATAATGGTTTCAAATCCTTATTGGTGTAAGAAAACTTCAGAATTTAAAGATTTAATTTATTCATGGGTAAACGAAGCAAATCCAGATAATTTAATGAATACTGCAATTTTCTATGATGCTGATTGTGTATCAGGAAATGAAGATTTAATTATTGACTTAAAAGAATATCTATTTAAAGTTGGTGCTAGTTCACAAACTTTTAATGCAAGTTTTGCAAAAGTTATCACAAATTTTGATGTTCCTTTAGGGTTTTTTGATGGTTTTGTTCTCGATTCGAAAGATACTAAACACGAAAATGAGCTTAATATTAAAAAAGGTGGTATTTTTTTAATTGTGCATAGTATTAGATCTTTATGTTTAGAGCACAAAATTTTTAAAACAGATACAGCTAAAAGAATTGAATTATTAACAAAAAAAGGTGTATTTGAAGAAGAAACTGCACAAGAATTAATAATGTCATTTAACTTTTTATCAAGTTTAAGATTAAAATCCAATCTAGGGAAACTAGATAAAAATGAAGAAATGGACAATTATATTAATCCAAATGATTTAAATACAATGGAAAAAGATTTATTAAAAGATTCTTTTAAAATTGTAAATAAATTGAAGAAAAAATTAGAATATCATTTTAAGTTGAATTATGTTTAAGAGTATCTCAAATTATTTTAATAAAAAAAATCTAAAATATGATAAATACTTATATCTTTTTGATAAACCTCATAAAGATGAATATGTTTGTTTTGATTGTGAAACAACTGGATTAGATAGAAAAATTGATGATATTATCTCAATTGGTGCTGTTATTATTAAAAATAATACAATAATTTCAAGTAAGAAATTTGTTAGATTTGTAAAACCAAAGAGTAAACTGCTTGTTGATGCGATTAAGATACACCATATAAGAGAGTGCGATTTGGAAGAAGCAGAAGACATAGATAATGTTATAGAAGATTTTATACAATACATTGGAAATAGACCATTAGTTGGATATTTTCTAGAATTTGACATTGCAATGATAAATAAATATCTAAAACCAAAAATCGGAATTAAGTTACCAAATAAATGTTATGAAGTATCAGCAATTTATTATGATTATAAAATTGAAAGAATACCTCAAGCAAATATTGATTTAAGATTCAACACAATAATGAATGATTTACAAATACCAATGATGGGAACACATGATGCTTATAATGATGCATTAATGACTTCATTGATTTTTGTAAAACTTAGAAATCTTTCAAAAGTAAAACTAAAATAAATTATAAAATTAAAAGGAAAATTATATGTTAATATTTGTATTAAATGCAGGTTCATCTTCATTAAAATATCAATTAATTCATGCACAAACAGCAGAAGTAAAAGCTAGTGGATTGGTTGAAAGAATTGGAATTGATGGTATTTTAAAACATGAAATTGGAGAGAATAAAAAAATAACTTTTGAATGTCCTATTCCAACTCATAAAGAAGCTATTAATCTAATTTTACACACATTAACTCATGCGGAAACAAAAGTAATAGACTCAATTAAAGAAATTAAAGCAATTGGTCATAGAGTAGCTCACGGTGGAGAATATTTTGATAAATCTGTAATTGTAACGCCTAGTGTATTAAGAAAAATGGAAGAACTTGTTCCTCTTGCACCCTTACATAATCCTGCAAATATCTTAGGTATGCAAATTTGTCAAAATCTTATGCCAAACACTCCAAATGTTGCAGTTTTTGATACAGCATTTCACCAAACAATGCCCGAAGTTCATTTTTTATTTCCTGTTCCACATGAAGATTATACAGAACATTATTTAAGAAAATATGGATTTCATGGTACTAGTCATTATTATGTATCTCAACAAGCCATTAAATTATTAGGTAATAAAAGAAATACTAAGATTATTGTTTGTCACTTAGGAAATGGTTCATCTATTTGTGCAGTGAAAGATGGAAAATCTTTAAATACTACTATGGGATTAACACCACTTGGTGGATTAATGATGGGCACTAGAAGTGGAGATATTGATGCTGGTGTCATTCCATATTTAATGGATAAAAAAGGAATGGATACACATCAAATAATTGATTATCTAAATAAAAAATCAGGTATGTTGGGAGTTTCTGGAATTAGTTCTGATTTAAGAGAAATTATAAGTGCTGCTAGTGAAGGTGATCAAAGAGCGCAAGTTACAATAGATATGATGTGTAATCGAATTAGAAAATATTTATGTGCTTATTCTGGATTATTAGGTGGAGCTGATGCCATTTGTTTTACAGCTGGTATTGGAGAAAATTCTAATTTAATAAGAGAACAAGTTTGTGCTAATTTAGAATTTATGGGAATTGAATTAGATAAAGAAAAGAATAATCTTTTACTTCCTTTGACTAGAGAAATAAATAAAAAGAGTTCGAAAACTAAGATTTTTATAATTCCAACAAATGAAGAATTTGTAATTGCTCAGGATACTTATAATTTAATAAAATAATAAATTTAGTTTTAAGATAATATGTTATACTTATAAAGTATGCTTAATATAAAAAATAAATTTAATTTTAAGATTAAAGCATTAAGTACTTAAAAAGAAAAGGAAAATTATATGTTAGTATTTGTATTAAATGCTGGTTCATCATCATTAAAATATCAATTAATTAATGCACAAAGTGGAGAATTAAAAGCTAGTGGTCTAGTAGAAAGAATTGGTATTGATGGTGTTTTAAAACACGAAATTGGTGAAAATAAAAAATTAACTTTTGAATTACCAATTCCAACACACAAAGAAGCTATAGAACTAGTCTTAAGAATTTTAACAAATGATGAAACTAAAGTTATTAGTTCAATAAAAGAAATTGATGCAATTGGACATAGAGTTGTTCATGGTGGAGAATATTTTGATAAATCTGTTATTGTTACGGATGATGTAATTAAAAAAATTGAAGACCTTATCCCTCTTGCTCCTTTACATAATCCTGCAAATATATTAGGTATGAAAATCTGTCAAGAAATTATGCCTACTATTCCTAATGTAGCCGTATTTGATACTGCATTTCATCAAACAATGCCTGAAGAAAATTATCTATATGCTATACCACATGAGGATTATACTCAACATCATCTACGAAAATATGGTTTCCATGGAACTAGTCATTATTATGTATCGAATGAAGCAATTAAATTACTTAAAAAAGAAAAATCAAGAATTATTGTTTGTCATCTAGGAAATGGTTCATCTGTTTGTGCTGTTAAAGATGGTAAATCTATTTCTACATCTATGGGGCTTACACCTTTAGAAGGTTTAGTAATGGGTACTAGATGTGGAGATATAGACGCAGGTGTAATTCCATATTTAATGGAGAGAAAACATATGACTCCTCATCAAATAATTGATTATTTAAATAAGAAGTCAGGTATATTAGGAGTTTCTGGAATTAGTTCAGATTTAAGAGAAGTTATAAGAGCATCCTTAGAAAATGATCAAAGAGCACAAGTTACAATAAAAATGTTATGTAATAGAATTAAAAAATATATTTGTTCTTATGCTGGATTACTAGAAGGAGTTGATGCAATTTGTTTTACTGCTGGAATTGGAGAAAATGCTGATCTAATTAGAAAACAAGTATGTTCTGGACTAGAATTTATGGGTATTTTGATTGATCAAGAAAAAAATCTACTTAAATCTGATAAAAGTAGAGAAATTAATGCAAAAAACTCTAAAGTAAAAATCTATGTAATTCCTACTAATGAAGAATTAGTTATTGCAAAAGATACTTATGAATTAACAAAAGGCTAAAACAGCTTTTTGTTAAAAAGATTATTTTCACTTATTTTTATACATCATGTACAATTTTTATACATACTACAAATTAAAACTATCCTAAAAAGCCTTTAAATACATATTTTATTACAAAAATTCACATCTTTATTATTTTATAAATATATTGTATATTTTATGTACTTTTTGTAAAAAAAGATATACAATATATACTGATGAAAGATAAAAAACATTGCTATGTTTTTGCTATGTTTTTTTACTATAATCTTTAAATTAAGTTATAAGTAGAAAGGATAATTTACATGGGTTTAATTGAAAGTATTAAAGAGAAAGCAAAGGTACAACTTAGAACGATAGTTCTTCCAGAACCAGAAGACGAAAGAGTACTAAAAGCTACACAACAAGTTTTAGAAGAAAAAACTGCTAAAGTTATTTTGATTGGAAATGAAGAAACAATTAAAGCAGATGCAATTAAATGTGGTGCAAACATTGATGGTGCAACAATTATTGATCCTAAAAAATTTGATAATATTGACACATATATTAATGAATTAGTTGAACTTAGAAAGAAAAAAGGTTTAACAAAAGAAGAAGCTACAGAAATAATGACTACTGAACCTAGATTCTTTGGTTGTATGATGGTAAGACTTGGTGAAGCTGATGGCTTAGTTGCAGGTTCAAATTCTCCAACTGCTGATGTTTTAAAAGCTGCTATTCATGTAATTAAAACTGCACCTGGTATTAATACTGTATCATCTGCGTTTATTATGGAAACTGCTGATGGTAAATTTGGAGATAATGGATTAATTCTTTTTGCAGATTGTGCAGTAATTCCTGAACCAAATGCTGAACAATTAGCTGATATTGCTTGTGCAACTGCAGCAACTGCTGCTAGTGTAGTTGGACTTGAACCTAGAGTTGCTATGTTATCATTTTCAACAAAAGGAAGTGCAAATCATCCTCTAGTTGATAAAGTACAATATGCAGTTGATATTTTAGAAGATAGACATGTAAACTTCTCTTTTGATGGGGAAATGCAAGCAGATGCAGCAATAGTTGAAGCAATTGGAGCAAAAAAAGCACCAGGATCTGAAGTTGCTGGAAAAGCTAATGTTTTAGTTTTCCCTGATTTACAATCTGGAAATATTGGATATAAATTAGTTCAAAGATTTGCAGGTGCTGCAGCCCATGGACCAGTTGTTCAAGGTTTAGCAAAACCAGTAAATGACCTTTCTCGTGGTTGTTCAATTGAAGATATCGCAAACTTAGTAGCTATTACAGCAACACAAATTAAATAATTTAACTTAATAAAAGGAATAATAATATGTTAGTATTTATCTTAAATGCAGGAAGTTCATCTTTAAAGTATCAATTAATGAATCCAATCATTAAAAAAGTTTTTGCTTCTGGATTATGTGAAAGAATTGGTATTGATGGTGTATTAAAACATGAATATAATGATGGTAAAAAGTTAACATTAGAAGTTTCTATGCCAACACATAAAGAAGCTATTGAAGCTGTTTTATCTACATTAACTACAGGTGAAGGTAAAGTTATTGACTCTATTAATGATATAGATGCTATTGGACATAGAGCTGTTCATGGGGGAGAAGAATTTTCAGGTTCAGTTCTTGTAACAGATAGAGTAATTGAAACAATGAAAAGATTAATTCCTCTAGCACCTTTACATAATCCTGCAAATATTCTAGGAATGGAAATTTGTCAAGAATTAATGCCAGGTAAACCTAATGTTGCTGTATTTGATACTGCATTCCACCAAACTATGCCTGATTATGCTTATATGTATGCACTACCATATGACCAGTATACAAAACATGGTATTAGAAAATATGGTTTCCATGGAACATCTCATTACTTTGTTTCAAATGAAGCTAGACAAATGTTAGATAAAAAATATAATACTAGAATCGTTGTTTGTCACTTAGGAAATGGTTCTTCTGTTTCTGCTGTATTAGATGGTAAATGTATTGATACATCTATGGGTCTTACTCCTGTTCAAGGTTTAATGATGGGTACTAGATCTGGTGATGTTGGAGCTGGAGCTTTACAATATATGATGACTCAAGAAAAAATATCTATTGATGATGCATTAAATATTATGAATAAAGAATCTGGTATCTTAGGAATTTCAGGAAAATCATCTGATTTAAGAGAAGTTTTAGAGGGTATGCAAAATGGTGATGATAGATGTAGATTAGCTGTTGAAATGGTTGCATATAATATCAAAAAATATGTTGGTGGTTATGTAGCTGCTCTTGACGGTATTGATGCTTTATGTTTCACAGGTGGAATTGGAGAAAATTCTGCATTAATTAGAGAAATCGTTTGTTCTGGACTTGATGGTATGGGATTAAATTTAGACCCAACAAAAAATAATAAAAGAAGACATGATGCAAGAGATATTGCTACAAATAGTTCTACTTCAAGAATTTTTGTTATTCCAACAAATGAAGAATATGTAATTGCAAACGACACATTTAAAGTTGTTAGTGAAATTAGATAATCTTATTTAAATTTGATAATATATAAAAGCTAGAAGTTTTACTTCTAGCTTTTTTTATATCTATTTTATTTTTAATCTTTTTAAATTATTGATATTATTTATTAATGAATTGTGCTAATATTTGTATATTTTCAAAGAAAGGATTTAAAATGAAATATAGAATTGAAAAAGATACGATGGGTGAGGTTAAAGTTCCTAATGATAAATATTGGGCAGCACAAACACAAAGAAGTTTAGAAAACTTTCCTATTGGTGATGAAAAAATGCCAAAAGAAATTATAAAAGCTTTTGCATATTTAAAAAAAGCTTGTGCTATTGTAAATAATAAACTAATAAAATTAGATGATAAAAAATGTGAAGTTATTTCAAAAGCTTGTGAAGAAATTATTGAAGGTAAATTTGATAATAATTTTCCACTTGTCGTATGGCAAACGGGTTCAGGTACGCAATCAAATATGAATGTAAATGAAGTTGTTGCAAATAGAGCAAGTGAACTTCTAGGATATGACTTTAGAACTGAAAAAATCGTACATCCTAATGATGATGTAAATAAAGGTCAAAGCTCAAATGATACCTACCCTACTGCAATGAGAATAGCTTTTCTCTTAGAACTACAAAATAATTTAATTCCTGCTATAAATATATTAAAAACTACATTTGAAAAAAAAGTAAAACAGTTTGAAAATATTGTAAAGATTGGAAGAACACATTTACAAGATGCAACTCCGTTAACCTTAGGTCAAGAAATAAGTGCTTATGTTGAAATGTTAGAAAAAGCCTTATCTCAAGTTGATGATTCAATAAAATACATTAAAGAACTTGCAATTGGAGGAACGGCTGTTGGAACAGGATTAAATTCTCATCCTGATTTTTCACCTATGGTTTGTGAAGTTTTAAATGAAATTACCAATACAAAATATGAGTTTAAATCTCATCCAAATAAGTTTCATGCATTAACATCTCATGATGGTGAAGTATTTTTAAGTGGAGCATTAAATGCATTAGCTTCAAATTTAATGAAAATAGCAAATGATATTAGATGGTTATCAAGTGGACCTAGATGTGCAATTGCCGAACTTAGTATTCCACAAAATGAACCTGGTTCTTCTATTATGCCTGGAAAAGTAAATCCTACACAAAGTGAAGCTATGACAATGGTTGCTGTTCAAGTTATGGGAAATCATTCATCAATATCAATAGCTGCTAGTCAAGGAAACTTTGAACTAAATGTATTTAAACCTGTAATTGCTTATAACCTACTTCAATCTATTAGACTATTAAGTGATACAATGAAAACATTCAACAATAATTGTGCAATAGGAATAGAAGCAAATATAAAAAATATAGAAAAATATTTAAATAATTCTTTAATGTTAGTAACTGTTTTAAATCCCTATATAGGTTATGAAAAAGCAGCATTAATAGCAAAAACAGCATATAAAAATAATACAAGTCTTGAAGAAGAAGCAGTTGCTTTAAATATTTTAACAAAAGAAGAATTCGAAAAATATGTTAAACCAAAGGAGATGACAAAAGCTAGAGAATAAGTTTATGATTGAACATCAATGTTATATTAGTTATAATATGCAAAAAGGATTTATTAAGTGATGCCTAAGGTAATTTTTCTATTATTAGCTCTTCTATGCTTACTTTCAAATGCTAGTGCAGCAACTCGTTATGTCTCAGACAATTTATATACTTATATTCATTCAGGCCCTGGTACTAAATATAAAATCATTGGTAGTGTTAATGCAGGTGAGCATATTAACGTAATTAAAAAAAATGCAGATTCTGATTTTACTTTAATAAAAGATTCAAAAGGTAGAAGTGGATGGATTAATTCAAAATATATTTCTAATACTATAGGTCTAAAAGAACGTCTACCAAAACTTGAAGCTGAACTAGCAAAATTAAACTTACAATTAAGTCAAGCTAGTGATAAAGCTAATAATGATAAAGCAAGTTTAGAAAAGAATTTAAAGGCTCGTAATAATCAAGTTCTTAACTTGCAAAATACAACTGCAGCATTAAAAGAACAATTACAGGAAGTTCAGGCCTTAAATCGTGATTTAAATGCAAAACTAGACACTAAAAAAAATGATCTATTGATGCGTTGGTTTACTTATGGTGGAATGGTAGCTGGAGCAGGTCTTCTTTTAGGATTATTACTACCTATATTAATTCCAAATCGTCGTACTAAAAAACGTTGGTAAGATACTATTTATAATTATTCCCAATTAATCATTTGGGAATAATTTATTAAAAATATGAATAGATTAAAGGTTTAATACGCCTTCAACCCACTCATAAAACTCATAGAAACTTTTGAAGCAGTTTCACTAATAAATTTATTAATAAATTTATTAAACTTATCTTCTTTTTTCCAAATTGTATCGTCAATGTTAGAAAGTTTTGCTAAACTTTTTTCAGCTATTGAGATAGTACCTACTTCATCAATTAAACCAACTTTCTTAGCTTGTGAAGCTGTAAATATTTTTGCATCAGCGAATTGTGTATAATTTTTCACATCAAGTTTTCTTGCATTAGCAACATCAGTGATAAACATATTATATGTATCATCTATAACACTTTGTAATTGTTCTTTTTCATAATCAAACCATTTTCGTGTTGGTGTCCCTGATTCTTTATATTTTCCTGCTTTTACAGTTTGTGTAGAAATACCAATTTTTTCCATTAACTCTTCTGCATTAAGACCTTGCATAATAACACCAATTGAACCAACCATAGATCCTGGATTTGCAATAATCTTATTACTCCAAATAGAAGCATAATATGAACCACTAGCAATTACTCCACTTGCATAAACAACTACAGGCTTAATAGCTTTAAGCTCTTTAATAGCATATGCTAATTCAACAGAAGGAGCAACAGCACCTCCAGGAGAATTTACTACAAGTAAAACACCTTTTATATTCTCATCATCTTTTGCTTTTTTTATTTCTAACATCGTATTACTAACATCCAAAATTGGACCAAAAAGCTCTATCTTTTGTAAGTTAGCAACTTCAAATGTACCATTTCCATTTAATTTATCACTAGGTGAATAAACAAGGAAATACATAATAGTTAAAAATACTATTGTCTTAAAATATTTAGTTATAAAATCTAATATAACAATTATTGGTGAAAATAACTTCTTTAAAAAATCAAACAACTTTACCTCCTATTATAGTTTTATTTACAGATTTTGTATGTAAAATAATTTGCATTGCAATATCTTCTTTATCTTCTATTTTATCATTCATTTTAAAAGATATAATATCTGCATCTTTTTGTTTTTCTAAACTTCCTTTATTCAATCCTAAAGCAATAGCACCATTTAATGTAGCTGCTTTTAAAAGTGTTTTAGAAAATTCAATTACATTTTCATTTGAATGAATCATTAAAGCAGTTCGTAACTCATCAAACATAGATAAGGAATTATTTGAACTTAAACCATCAGTTCCTATTGAAAACTTAATATCTTTTAATCTTGATAAATCTAATTTAGAATTATTTAATACCCTATTTGATGTAGGACAATGATTAATTACAGCATTTAAAGATTTAATCTTTTCAAGGTCATTATCACTAGCTTCAACACAATGTGTAAAAGATAGATTTTTAACATTTGAAAACTGATTTAAAAATTCCATAGGTTTTGTAACTGCTGTACTTTGTCCTAAAAAGTTTTTAAAAAAATCTATAAATAAGCCTTCATTTTTATGTAACCACTCAAACTCTTCTGGTGATTCTAAAAAATGACTTGAAACTGCAAGATTCTCAAGTTTTGCTAAAGCTATACTTTCTCTTACTAAAAAAGGATGCACAGAATAAGGCGAATGAATAGCAACTGCTGGAATAAAGCTTTTTGAAGTATTTTGTTTTGCTCCACTTAGTCTACTTTTAAAATCTGCAAAAAGTGTATCAGCCATATCAGCTTTACTTCCAATTACTTCACAAAAAAATACAGTATTAATAGGTGATTTTACACAAGCTTCCATATCAAAAGAGTATGAAGAAATTGCACCAATTGTTGTAGTTCCAGTTTTTTTCATTCTATCAAGTTTTGTAGAGATAAGTTTTTGTGTAGCTTTTTCTATTAAGGTATCTCTATTTTTTATAACAGAGTTTAACCATGCCATAAAATTACCATATTTTAAAGTAGTTGAATTGGCAGAAAATTCTAAATGAACATGTGAATTTATAAGCCCAGGCATTAAAACAGAATTCTCTTCAGGCTCTAAAACTTCTTCATTGGGATATTTTTTTTGGATATTTTCGATTGTATCAATATCAATTATTTCATCAGAAAAAACAATAGCACCATTTTCAATGATGCTAAAATTTTCATCGCAGGTAAGAACCCACTTAGCACTTAATATATTCATTTGTTTTGAATTATTCAGTTACTTCTTGTTGAGATTCTTCAACAGCTTTAATTTCTGAAATAATTTGCATTAATGCAATTAATCCCATGTGGTAACCAAATGGTCCAAATCCAGAAATAACACCAGTACTAGATCCTGCTGTAAGAGATTTTTGTCTAAATTCTTCTCTTTTATAAATATTTGAGATATGTACTTCAACTGTTGGAAGTTCAACTGCTTTTAATGCATCTTTAATAGCAATAGATGTGTGAGAATATGCCGCTGGATTAATCATAATTCCATCAACTGTTCCTAAACATTCTTGAATTCTATCAACTAATTCACCCTCTAAATTTGATTGGAAAAATTCTACTTCAACCCCATTTTGAGCTGCTGCATTTTTTAATTGATCGTGAATTTGTTCTAAGTTCATTGGACCGTAAATGTGTTGTTCTCTAATACCTAACATATTTAAGTTTGGTCCTTGAATTACCGCTATTTTCATATTATATTCCTTTTATAAAATTTAGGTAAGATTATATTAAAATTAAAGTTAAACCATACCAAAGGATGAAAAATTTATGAAAAATTTTATTTTACTAGATGAAAATGCAGTATATTTTGAAGCTTCTTTTTCTTGTGATAATGTACTTTTTATATCACTTGAAGGAAATAACTATTTTATTACAGATGCTAGATATACAACAGAAGCACAAGAATTTGCTAAAAATTGTGAAGTTATAGAGTCTTCAAACTTAATTCAAACAGCACAA
Source organism: Poseidonibacter antarcticus (assembly GCF_003667345.1). NCBI lineage: Bacteria > Pseudomonadati > Campylobacterota > Epsilonproteobacteria > Campylobacterales > Arcobacteraceae > Poseidonibacter > Poseidonibacter antarcticus. The sequence goes on along the minus strand of NZ_RCWF01000009.1, from coordinate 3,722 downwards.
GATATTTTAATAAAAAACAAAATAAAAAAGATTATGTTTGATCCAAATGATTTCAAATACTCTACATATATTAAATTGACAAATAATATCAAAACTACTTTTGTTCCAAAAGAAAACTTTTCAAAACAAAAAAGAATAATAAAAACTGATGATGAAATAAAATTATTAAAAAAAGCTGCCACACTTGGCCGTGATGGCTTTAAAGATTTAGCTAAGTTTATAAGAAAAAATGGATATAAACAAAGCGAACAATATCTATTTTTTAAAGGTATTGAAAAAATGAGTCAAAGTGGAAAACTTGACCTTAGCTTTGATCCAATAATTGCAATAAATGAAAATGCTGCAAAACCTCATGCACTTCCAACAAAGAAAAGATTAAAATTAAATGATTTAATACTAGTTGATGCTGGAGTTAAATATAAAAGATATTGTTCAGATAGAACTTGCGTAACATCTGCAAACTTTGAAAAATTAACTTTTAAAAGAGAACAAAAGTTTAAAAACAAAAAACATCAAAAAATATATGACTTAGTTTATAAAGCACAATTAAATGCAATTGAAAATGCAAGAGTTGGAATGAAAGCTTCGCAAATTGACGCACTAACACGTTCTGTAATTGAAAAAGCAGGATATGGAAATAGATTTATTCACAGTACTGGTCATGGGGTAGGACTTGATATTCATGAATTTCCAAATATCAACTCTAAATCTGATGTAATAATTGAAGATAATATGGTTTTTACAATTGAACCTGGAATCTATTTACCTAAAGAATTTGGTGTAAGAATTGAAGATACGGTTGTCATGAAAAATGGAAAAGCTGTAATACTTTAAAAATTAGAAAATATAGAAAAATTAAAGAAATAAAACTTGAGTATTTAAGTTAACTTTAATTTTTCAAGATAAAAAGAGAAAAATTTGAAAAAAAAATTAACTAATAAATTAACACTTTTCCATACTCCTAATTTTCCAAAAATATTTAAAAAGTCCTCAAACAAAAAATATACTGTAACAATTGGTATTGGGGGAAATATTGGGAATATGAAAAGAACATTTGATAAATTACTCTTATGTTTAAAACAAGATTCAAGATTTACTATACTTTCAACTTCACCACTTTTAAAAAATCCTCCCTTTGGGTTTTTAGAACAAAATGATTTTTTAAATGGTATAATCGCGATTAAATCTAATCTTTGTCCTAATGACTTTTTAAAAGCAATGCAAAGATATGAAAATAAATTCGGAAGAAAGCGATCCTTTCAAGATGCGCCTAGAACCTTGGATATAGATATAATATTTTTTGATAATAAAAAAATTAATACAAAAAAATTAATTATCCCTCATAAAGATTGGGCAAATAGAGAGTCAGTGATTATTCCTTTAAAATACATATAAAACAACATATAGTTGTAATTACAGTTCTTAAAAAAAGAACTTTTTAAAGGTAAAACATGAACAAAAAAAAAGTTGTTGTAGGAATGTCTGGTGGTGTTGATTCTTCAGTTACTGCTTTACTGCTAAAAGAACAAGGATATGAAGTAATAGGCTTATTTATGCGTAATTGGGAATATGGAATAGAAGGTAGCCAGTGCCCAAATCGCATAGAGTTTGAAGATGCAAAAAAAGTTGGTAAAATATTAGGAATTGAAGTAAAAGGTATAGACTTTGTCGAAGAATACAGAACTAAAGTTTTTGATGTATTTTTAGAAGGTTTAAAAAAAGGGCTTACACCTAATCCTGATATACTTTGTAATCGTGAGATTAAATTCACTGTATTTTTAAATGAAGCAAAAAAAATGGGTGCAGATATGATTGCAACAGGACATTATGCAAAAATAGCTAAATACGATGACCATTATGTACTAGATACTCCTAAAGATGATACAAAAGATCAAACTTATTTTTTACACGCATTATCAAGTGAACAATTATCGCAATCTTTATTTCCACTTGCTGATCTAACTAAAAAAGAAGTTAGAGAAATAGCTACTAAATACAAACTACACGTAAGTGATAAAAAAGATAGTACAGGAATATGTTTTATTGGTAAACAAAAATTTGATGAATTCATAACACAACATTTAAAAGCTATTCCTGGTAATTTTATAGATGAAACAGGAAAAGTAATAGGAAGACATAAAGGCCTAATTTGTTACACGCTAGGTCAAAGAAAAGGTATTGGTATTGGTGGTATTAAAGAGACTGAATCTGCTAATCATATTCATGAGCCATGGTATGTAGCCAAAAAAGATTTAGAAAATAATACTATAACAATTGTACAAGATACAATTCACCCCTTACTTATGAACCAAAATGTACAAGCTACTCATATGCATTGGGTATTAGAAAAACCTGCAAAAGTTGGTGATAAATTAATGGCACAAGTTCGTTATCGTCAACAAAAACAAGCTTGTACAGTAGTAGAAGCTAATGATGATAAAGTATTAGTTAAATTTGATAAGCCTCAAAGAGCTGTAACTTTAGGACAAAGTCTTGTTTTATATGATGGTAAATATTGTCTAGGTGGCGGATTTATAAGTGACTACAACTAAAATGAAAACAAAAGTAATGGTAGGTATGAGTGGAGGAATTGACTCTTCAGTTACTGCTTATATGCTACAAAAAGAAGGTTACGAAGTTGAAGGTGTTTATTTAAAACTTCATAATAGAGACGATGGATATCACGAAAGAAACCTTGGATATATAAAAGATGTAGCTGAATTTCTAAATATAAAATATCATCTATTAGATTTAAGCGATAAATTCACAGCAGAAATTTATGACTACTTTGTAGAATCATACTTAGAAGGTACAACTCCAAACCCATGTGTTAAATGTAATAAACAAATAAAATTTGGTGCTATGCTTGATTTTGCTAAAGAACATGGGTCTTCATTTTTAGCAACGGGACACTATGCAAAAACTGATGGTGAGTTTTTTTATGAAGCTGATGATAAAACTAAAGATCAAAGTTATTTCTTATCACAAGTTGATAAAAAAGCACTTCCTTTTATGATGTTTCCTTTAAGTACTTATAAAAAAGAAGATATTGTTAAATTTGGAGCAACATTATCAAACGTCTACAAAAGAATTACAGAAAAAAATGAATCACAAGAAATTTGTTTTGTAGAAACGGTTTATACAGATGTAATTTCTAGACATGCAAATATTGATATGCCTGGTGATGTTTTAGATGAAAAAGGAAATGTCATAGGTGAGCATAAAGGTTATATGCACTATACAATTGGAAAAAGAAAAGGCTTTACTGTAAAAGGTGCTCATGAGCCACACTTTGTAAAAGAACTAAATCCTAAAACAAATACTATTGTTGTTGGTAAAAAAGAAGTTTTAGAAGTAAATAAAGTTGTAACAAGTGGACTTAATATGTTTATTGATGATAAAGAGTTTACAGCAACTGTAAAACTAAGATATAGATCAAATTCAACTCCTTGTGATGTTAAAATAGAAAATGAAAAAGCTTATATTACATTAAAAGAGCCAGCTTTTGGTGTTGCTTCTGGACAACTAGCAGTTTTTTATGATGATCAAAAAGTAATAGGAAGTGCTTGGATTGAAAGTACTAAATAAATTATTAAAATTTATTTAGTTTTATAGTTTAGGAGTTATACTCCTAAACTATCTAAAATTAAAAAGTATAAGCTAAAGTAGCAGAGTATTCTTTATAATCAGAAGCAGAAGAACCTTCTAAATCATAATCAACA